>CAYLMV010000039.1:0-7201 GCA_964384415.1 uncultured Chitinophagaceae bacterium
CTGCGCCGATAGCTCAACTGGATAGAGCATCAGCCTACGAAGCTGAGGGTTGGGGGTTCGAATCCCTCTCGGCGCACTTGTTCTTCCTACATATCTAACAGCCACGAAATGACGTCGAAGGCAATTTCTGTTTCGCCCACTCTTACAATTCGCATCGTGGTTCCAATGAAGAAATTCTACGTCTACGCCAGGGATTTCGTCACCCGGTACCCGGCTGTCCTTGCGTCGTACTTCATCTACGGCTATTACTTCATTTCGACCCTCGATTTCTACGTCGCATTCAAAAAGAAACACCTCGGTGCAACCGAGACCCTTTCTCATTTTGATACGCTCCTTTGGATGTGGGTTCTTGCCTGGGCTCTGGTGCGTGTCATAGACCTGAGGGAAAAACTGAATCACAAGGAAAAAGAAAACCTCGCCCACCAACACACGATACAGATTAAAGAAACTCAGATCCAGACACTCAACGAGGTCGTGACCACGCTCAAACACCGGATCAACAATCCCCTTGCGATCGTCCTGGGATACGCCCGACTTGCCAAAAAGAAGACCGCCGACCGCGACATTCTGAAGAAGCTCGACGAGATTGAAATCGCGGCCCAGCGGATCAACACGACATTGAAAGAGTTTTCGCTTCTGCGTGTGTATCAGACCATGGACTCAGCCGTCGGGAACCTCGTCGATACAAGCAAGCCGGATGATATTTCCGATCCCTCCCGCCCCCTGGAAGAATAACCACTTCACGCAGTATCATGACCGCCCACGAACGTTGGATGGAGTTTGCGCTCAAGGAAGCCCGAACGGCCTTCTCGAATAATGAGGTGCCGGTCGGCGCGGTCGTCGTGCACAACGGGATTGTAATTGCGAAAGGGTACAATCAGATCGAACTCATGAACGACCCCACGGCCCACGCAGAGATGATTGCATTGACCGCTGCGGCATCGCACCTCGAATCGAAATGGCTCAAAGACTGCACTCTCTATGTGACACTCGAGCCGTGTCCGATGTGTGCGGGCGCTATCGTGCTCTCGCGAATACCGATAGTGGTTTTTGGAAGTTACGACCCGAAGATGGGGGCCTGCGGTACGCTCTTTACCATCACAAATGACTCGAGGTTAAACCATCGTGTGCATACGATCGGGGGGGTGCTTGACGATGTGTGCGGTGCGCTGCTGAAGGAGTTCTTCAAGAAGAAGAGGGGACAAAACGGATCATGAAACCCCGATGCCGGTTCCGCTTTTAAGTTTTTCCGCGCGGTCTGCGAGACGAAGCTGCTCTACCAACTCGTCCAGTTTTCCGTCGATAATTTCTGAAAGGTAATACAACGTCAGTCCAATCCGGTGATCGGTCACCCGATTCTGGGGAAAATTGTACGTCCGGATCTTGTCGCTCCGGTCGCCGCTCTTGATCATCGATTTTCTCTGTGCGGCAGTGGATGCAGTCTGCTCGCTCATTTTGATTTCGTAGAGTTTGGCTCGCAACATCTTCATCGCCCTCTCCCGGTTCTGGAACTGCGATCGTTCCTGCTGGCATGCGACGATGATGCCCGAAGGCCGATGAGTGATGCGAACAGCTGTCTCGACCTTATTGACATTCTGCCCTCCCTTGCCCCCGGAACGAAACGTGTCAAACTGAAGATCTGCCGGATTGATATCCACTTCCACGTCCTCAACTTCCGGAAGCACGACGACAGATGCTGCAGAGGTGTGTACTCTTCCTTGAGCTTCCGTCTCCGGGACTCGCTGCACCCTGTGAACGCCGCTCTCGAATTTCAACATCCCGTAGACATCTTCTCCCTCAACCGTTAGAACGACTTCCTTGAACCCTCCCTTGTCTGTTTCGTTCCAGTACAGCGTCTCCACTTTCCATCCTTTTCGTTCGGCAAATCGCGTGTACATACGGTAAAGGTCCGAAGCGAAGAGGGCCGCTTCTTCTCCCCCCGTGCCTCCGCGGATTTCCACGATGGTATCTTTGCTGTCGTTCGGATCTTTCGGCACGAGGAGCTGTTTCAATCGATCCTCCGAAGCAGCAAGACGGGGCTGTAGCTCAGCCAGTTCTGCCTCGGCCATCGATTTCAATTCCGCATCGCCCCCTTGTTCAAAAATCTCCTTGCTTCCCTGCACGCTCGTGAGCAGCCTGCGGTATTCGTCGTAGACCTTCACAATCTCCGCGAGCTCGCGGAATTCTTTTCCCAGCTCCTTGTTACGTTCCTGGTTCGCAATGACCGCCGGGTCACTCAGCAGGCGGGTGACTTCATGATAGCGAACCTTTATTTTCTCTAGCTTTTCAATCATGGGACGACACTCTTCTCAGGGAAACGGGCTTTCAATTAACCGATGCTGCCGACGACATCTTCGCCGCTGAAGGCGTCTCGTCGATCCGGAGGGCGGCGCGGATTGCCGCCAGCGAGACTTCCATCTGTGATTCATCCGGTTCTTTCGTTGTAATCTTTTGAAGCCAAAGGCCGGGAGCGGCGATCATCCTGCCGATGGGAGAAGCGACATGACGGGCCGAAAATTTCAGGACTTCGTACGAAAGACCGCCGACGACGGGAATAAACGGGATGTGGGTTGCAAGCCGCAATGAAAGGCTGAGCGTTCCGGTGATGAACAATACGCCCGCATCGAGAACGCTGAAGAGGATGATCGCGACGAACATCACGAGCAGAACGAAGCTGGTCCCGCAACGTGGATGAAACCGGGTGAATCTCATGGCCGAACGTACTTCGAGCGGGGCATTCTGCTCAAACGTGTAGACCGCTTTATGTTCCGCGCCATGATATTCAAATATTCTATGAACACCCT
Source organism: uncultured Chitinophagaceae bacterium (assembly GCA_964384415.1). GTDB lineage: Bacteria > Bacteroidota > Ignavibacteria > UBA10030 > UBA8401 > JAGVPT01. The sequence goes on from CAYLMV010000039.1 coordinate 2,805, forward strand.
TCATCAGCGAAATGGAATAAAGATACGCCAGAAGGATCGCAATTCGGATTCCCCCGGCCACGAAATTGAACAACAGCGGCTGCTGTTCGATCCTGAATAGCGTGGTCGCAATGAACAACGGCAGAAAGAAGAAGACCCCGATGCCGAGCGCAAAGGCAAAGACAAGCGTCGCTAGGAGCGCCAAGTCCAGCGTGCCGCTTTTCGAAGTCTCAGCTGCATGCGGCGCATCGGAGGTGTCTTCCATGGCAACCTCGGCAGAATAATTGAGCGTTTTGATTCCGATATACATCATTTCGATCAAACCAATCGCACCTCGCAGGACCGGGAGATTGAGGCGCGGATGGCGCTCTATGAATGAATGGAATTCTTCCTTCTTCACGACGATCGACCCGTCCGGTTTCCTGACGGCAGTCGCGATCATTCCCTTGGCTCTCATCATCACTCCTTCGATGATCGCCTGACCGCCCACCTGCATTGGCTCGTCGGGGTCGAATGCGGGGTTGGTCGGATTCCAGTCGTTCACACTACCATTCTGTTTGATCGGCATCTTTCTATCTTCCGGCTGTAACTAATATAAGAAACGAGAACCGTGTTCGCTTGATGGTATTCCTCAGGATCATGAGGCAGTTCGTCCGCGCAACCTTCCGAGGGTTTGCCTACCAACTTATCAAATGCCATAAGTTTCATACAAAGCGACCAAGAAAACCTTCAGAAGGTTTTCGTTCGCACAAACGAACAGGAAGCGAAGCCTAATATCCCACTGCCTCGCCGTAACCTCGCGGATCGGTGGCCCCCAGGAGCAATCCTCTTTTCCTGTCGATCATGATCCCTTCTGCGAGGCCGAGAGCGCCTTCGCGCATATGAAGCGTGTATCCCATCGCTTTCAGGTTGTCGATCGCGTCCTGCGACAGCGCGCGTTCTTCGTACATAATCCGATCGGGGAGCCATTGGTGATGGAACCTGGGCGCATCGATTGCCTCCTGAATTGTCATCTTGAAGTCGACGACATTCACAATGACCTGGGCAACGGTCGTCACAATCGCCGAGCCTCCGGGCGAACCGATGATCATGAAAGGCTTCCCTTCCTTCAGCACGATCGTCGGCGTCATGGAACTCAGCATTCGTTTGCCCGGCGCGACGCTATTTGCGCTGCCGCCGACAAGGCCGTAAGTATTCGGGATTCCAGGCTTCGTGCTGAAATCGTCCATCTCATTGTTCAGGAGAAATCCCGCCCCTGTCACGACGACCTTCGAACCGAACGCATCGTTGAGCGTTGTCGTTACACTGACGCAGTTGCCGTAGCGGTCGATCACCGAGTAGTGCGTCGTGTGGTCGCTCTCCGCCGGGGGCTGGATGCCGTGAGAAATCTGGTCGCTCGGTGTTGCTTTCGCTGAGTCGATCGACATACGGCGTTGGTCGGCGTAGCTCTTTGATGTAAGCCAGCGTACCGGCATTTTGACAAAATCGGGATCGCCGAGAAACTCGGCCCGATCGGCGAAGACCCGCCTCATCGCCTCCGTCATCCAGTGAACCGTTTTCGATGAATTCCAGCTGAATTCTCGCGGGCGGTAGCCTTCGAGAATATTGAGGAATTGCACAAGCCCGATGCCGCCGCTGCTCGGAGGGCCAACGGAAATTATTTCGTAACCCCGGTAGGATCCTATGATCGGATCCCGGATCACCGAAGAATAGTCTTCCAGATCTTTCAGCGAGATCATTCCGCCGCCCCGCTTCATCTCTGCAACCATCAGTCTGGCCGTTTCCCCCTTGTAGAATCCATCCCGCCCTTTGTCCCGGATGCGTTTCAACGTCTTTGCCAGGTCTTTTTGTTGGAAGAGATCTCCCTCTTTGTAGGGCTTCCCGTTTTTTGTGAAGGATTTTTTTGAACCGCGAAATTCCGAGAATTCGGGGATCATTCTCTCCAGATCATCGGCGAGCCTGTAATGGAGGTGAAAGCCCTTCTCCGCGAGTTCGATAGCCGGCTTCAACACCTGGGCCCGCGTGAGGCGTCCGTATCGATGCTGCGCATACATCATTCCGGCAACCGAACCGGGTACGCCGCAGGAGAGATGACCGCGGGTGCTCTTCTGCTCTACAACATTTCCATTCTTGTCGAGAAACATATCCCGCGTTGCCGCTGCGGGGGCGGTCTCACGGTAATCCAGGCTTTTCACCGTTCCGTCGGCGAAGCGCATGAGCATGAAGCCGCCTCCGCCGATGTTGCCCGCGCCGGGATACGTCACGGCGAGCGCGAATCCCACAGCCACTGCCGCATCAACCGCGTTTCCCCCCTGCTTGAGGATCCGCAGCCCGACATTTGCCGCAATCGGATCGGCCGCGACGACCATTCCCTTCTTTGCACGGACAGGATCCCGTGAGGCCGCCGGCAAACCAGACACAAGGCCGACCGAGAGGCACAAAATAAGGGCGGAAAGTTTTTTCATTGGGGGTTATTGTAGGGTCGTTGGATGTCGGCCAGGACGTACAGAATTCGATTCCTTGTTACGCGCTGAACAGTAAAGAGGATATTCTGGTACTGAACCGTATCGCGTTCCTTCGGTATTTTGCCGAACAGTTCAAAGATGAAGCCTCCGAGCGTGTCGTACCCCGATTCGTCGTTGAAGAGCGCGACGCCCAGTTTTTCCGAAGCTTCAGCGATGCCAATCGTCGCGTTGAACCGGTACGAATGTTCGCTGAGCTTGAGCGCTTTCGCCTCCAACGCGGCATGCTCGTCCGAGATTTCGCCCACGATCGCGCGGACCACATTTTGAAAAGTAACCAGCCCGGCAGTTCCTCCATATTCATCGACGACAACCGCGATGCGGGTCTTCTTCTCCTGGAATTCTTTGAGCAGGTCTTCCACTTTTTTACTTTCCGGGACAAAGAGGGGCTCGCGGGAGAGCTTCAGAACATCGAGCGACTTTCGCGGCTGCTTCTCATACATAAACGGGAGAACGTCCTTTGCGTAAAGGATGCCCCGGATGTTGTCGATCGTGTCCGCATACACGGGAATTCGCGAGTGCTTCTTCGAAACGAAAAGCTCGGCAATCTCGTCGAAAGACTTTGGTGAGCTTTCCACCGCCACCATGTCCGTGCGTGGAGTCATCACCTCGCGAACGATGGTTTCCCGGGCATTCACCATGCTGTGAATGATGCTCCGTTCTTCCTGATCGATGGTCCCGTGTTCGCTGATAACGTCTGCCAGTGTTTTGAATTCGTCCCTCTTCAAAGCGGTATGACGTTGATGAAGCCCAAGGCGCGATTCGATCATCATTGTCAGTTTGACCAGCGCGGCAGTGAGCGGATAGAAACAGAGAAGCATAATGTAGAGCGGAAATCCCAGGCGCCGGGACAAGGCAACGGGGATGCGGGCCGCGATGACCTTCGGGGTCACTTCGCTGAAAACGATAACGACGAATGTGACCGCGACAACTTCGATGCCGAGAGCGATCTGCGTATTCCAGCCGTAGTGTTGAGCGGCGTCGAGCGTGAGGAACGCGAGCAAAACCGCTGCTGCCGTTGTGACGACGGTGTTTCCGATGAGAATCGTCACCAGAAGGTAGCGCGGCCGCTGGAGCAGCGTCTGGACGTACCTCCACCCGCTCGGCCGCTTCGCCGACATCTCTTCAATCGCGGATGACTGAAGCGAAAAAAGAGCGACCTCTGAAGCGGAAAAAAAAGCGGAAAGCAGCAGAAGAATGAGAATAACGAAACCGTCGACAACAAATTCAGAGAACATAGTTTCCTGATTGACCGGATCCGAAGAAGGCCGGGAGACCATGAACAGAATAGCCCCGCCGCAGCGGGGCTAGTGAAATGTACTAACGAAGTACGATCATTTCAAATCATCAAAACGGAAGATCATCCTCTTTCGCGGGGACGGCCTCGGAAGATGATGCCTCTGCTTCGCCGGCGCCGGCCGCACCTCCGTTCGTCGAACGCTGACCTCCTCCATCCAGCATAATCAGCTGGTCGGCGACGATCTCCGTGATGTATCTTTTTACTCCGTCTTTCTCATAGTTTCGCGTCTGCAAGCGTCCCTCAATATATACGCGCTTTCCCTTTTTCAGCCATTCGCCGCAGATTTCTGCAAGTTTTCTCCAGGCCACAATATTGTGCCATTCAGTGCGTTCCTGGACGTTTCCTTCCTGATCTTTCCATGAATCGCTCGTGGCAATCGAGAACGTCGCCACCGCGACGCCTGCGCTCGTGTACTTCAGTTCGGGATCCTTCCCCAAGTTCCCGATCAGCTGCGCTTTATTCAGACTCTTCGACATAAGTCCCCCTATATATTAACGTTCATAAAAAAGTGAATTAGACGGCATGTAAAACATACGAGAATTAGGAAAAAGAATCAAGTGGCGGGCACCGATCTGCCGACTAAGAGTAATGCTAAG
>CAYLMV010000039.1:7301-33093 GCA_964384415.1 uncultured Chitinophagaceae bacterium
CAACCGGAGGTTGGGATCGGGAAGCGTCGTCCTTACTGCGTTCCCAAGCAGAGCTTGGGAACGAGATGAATGGACGTCAAAATCAAAGGATCGAAGTCGCGAGGGTGATGGACGAACGAAGGAAATTTATGCCGCTTACGGAAGGGATTGCTTCGTCCAGATCAAATACATCGGGACTCGCAATGACATGCATGATTCCGAGTTGCTCGCCAACTTCACTGCGAAATAACCTTCACAACGATAATGCTGTGCTGCGTTAGAAGGTAGAGGCTCGGTCCAAAAACGCCGGCATCTCTAAACTCCTCTATATTCTGCAATCCGACAAGCGAGCGGCCGCTGAGTTCAAATTTCTTTTCGCCGCCGAAAGAGTATGCAATTATTTTTTCCGGCCCCGCCACCAGCATGCCTGTTGCCGTGCAACATATGCTTGAACAGCTGCTGAGGGAGTCGATCGGGAATGACAAGAGGAAGTTCGCATATGTATCGAACTCTACGACACGCTTTTCGTCCAGGACGATCACTTTTCCGTCGGCCGCCACGCTGATGTCCTTCGGATTTGTCAAAGCACCATCCCCGGCGTTGAACCCTCCAAATTCACGCTCCATGTGCTGCGCCGGGTCGAACTTTAAGATCCGGCGTCCGTCGGATTCTACGATGAAAAGCTCGCCCTGGGCGGAGAGAGCGACGGCGCGGGGGTAAAAGGAGCCGCTGAGGGCAGGGACAATATTATCTGCGGTGAAGGATTGGACAAAATTCATTTTCCTGTCGAACCGCTGCACCCGCCGATTATTGTAATCCGCGATGTACACATTAAGGCCAATGTTCGCCGATACATCTGTGGGCGAATCGAATTCGAGATCGCCCCAACCTCTCCCGCCGATCGTCTTCACCACGTCCCCTGCCTGAGAAAGCTGGAGGAGTTGATTCCTGCCCGCGTCCAGCACCATCAGATCGCCGTTCGCGCTCACCGACAGGCTGACGGCATTGTCAAACGAACCGAACTCGCGATCGACAACCGCAGACGCCGCCTGTGCATGAAGCGCGGCACAGACGGACAACCAGAACATGACGATAGCAGCTATTCTTGAAACCACTCGTGGACCTGTTTGGCAATACTATTTTACGAGAAGCATTTTCTTTACTGTTCTGAATTTTCCCGCGTTGAGCTCGTAAAAATAAAGACCGCTCGAAAACCGGCTTCCATCAAACACCAATGAATGAACGCCGGCTTCCATTTGTCCGCTGATCAACGACTGGACCTCTCTCCCGAGAACGTCATAAACCTTCAGAGTAACAAATCCGTTCTGTGGAATCGCGAGGCGGATCGTTGTCGACGGGTTAAATGGATTCGGATAATTATCGTACAGCTGGTAGGCACGCGGGATCTCGTTTTGGGTTGTAAGCTCGGGCGTCGAAGTGCTCCCGTCGAACCAGTTAAGAACATCCGACATTGCCGCACGGTGCGTGAGGCTTCCTGCAATGCTGTCGTTGATCGCTTCAAACCCGAACGACCAAAAAACCACCTCCGAACCCGTTGAAGGATTTTGCCACCACAGGCCTCCATAACTGGTGCCGGATTGACTGTTCCACCTGAATGAAGGGTGGGCTGCGGTGGTGTCAATCGATAATTCGTCTGGAGATGTCTGATTTCCTGCGCCTCCCGTCCCGGAAACGCTTAATTTCGTTATTTCAGCGCCGATGACGTCCGATGGGATCCCGTAGAGAGTCCGGCCGATTGAAATGTTCTTGCTCCACGAGGCATGCAGCACGCTGTTTTGCAGCGGGCTGTTTCTTTGCGAGAGATCCTCAGCGATATTCTGGCCCGTCAAGAAGAGTTTTCCTCCACCGGCAAGAAAGTTCGTCAGGCTGTCTGCGAGACTGTCCGGAATCGTCTGGGTTTTCTTTCTCCCCGTAGACCAGATGACGACACGTCTGTGGCTCAATGCCATGTTCTGCAGTGTACTGGTGAGGAACCGCGACTGTTCAAAGTCTTTTCCTATCGTCTGCAATGATCCGCTGTAATACCGGGCGGTATTTTCATTGGCGACCGAATCCATATCTACCAGAACAATTGAGGGGTAGCCAAGCACAACATCGAACGTTGAGGAAAAAGTCGCTTCCGACGTTTTGATATTTGCGGTCATCGCAATTGTTTTCGGGTTGGCGGACGCTTTCACCGTGATGCCGGAAATGAAGTCGTACGAACCCGAAGCCAGCGATCCGACCGAGATCGAATGTCCGGCTGTGTCAAGCACCACATCGTTTGATTGAGTCGTAAGAGTGATGGTGCCGTTTGAAAGGGGCGTAGGATAAACGTTCGAAAAAGAGACATGAACATTTCCTGTTTCGCCGGGATCAACTCGCCCATTATTGTTGCCTGCACCTGATTCGTTAAGTTTCAGTGATGATATGACCATGTAGGCGCGTGTTCCGACGTCCAGATCGGCATACATTGTTGTATCCGCATTGCTGATGCCTCGGACGCCAACATACGTTTGTTGTAATGTGTAATCCTGGCTGTTGGGATTTGAAAAACCGTCGAAAGTATGATTGTTTGAGGTGCCCGGATATGGATCGCCCGCATCGCCCCGGTTTCGGTTATTGTTCAAATCCCGGTTTCCGTCGGCCTGCATCAGATCATCGAGTTGATGATTTTCGTTGTCATTCTGGGTAGTCACGGTGCTGTCGATATGATAGATCAACAGTCCGCTGTTCGCCAAGTAGAGATCGAAGGATTCTTTTTCTCTGTTTTCGATCAGAAAATATTCGTGGCCGGTTTTTCCTTGCGCATAGAGCTTGAACATTTCAGGATTACGTTCAACGTCGTGAATGGCGTGATGAGAAAGATACTTCGTTACCACTGTCGGCGTAATCCAGCCAAGCTGTTCCTTGCACCATGCGCTCATATGGGCGGGAGTCGCTTCGTGGTTGCCGTCTCCGCCGTACGAGCCGGCGGCCATTAAGCACCAATTGCCAAGCCCCTCAGAAGAATTATCTCTGTCGTAGAGATCCGGCAACCCGAAGATATGGCCAAACTCATGGGCAAAAACTCCAATCGCAATGAGCGGACCGAAACTGTTATTGTTCCCCAGCATTTCCGGTTCAAGGGCATAGTCGCCGTCAAATATCACCGGAAGACCCTGGTATGTATCGTTCGTCCGGTAGTGCCCGTTGGAAAGAATGCGGCTCTTGTCGAGGATATGCTCGTTTGCGTCGGCCGATCTTGTCAGCAGCCGCGCCCGAATATTCCACCGGTGAGACCATATATTATCGGCGCCGGCAGCGGCGTCCGCCCCCGTATGAATGACTGCCAGCTGGGGAACATGGGCGCCTTCGGCGTCGACATACTTCACGAATTGCGAAAAATCGATCGTCGAGTCGGCCGCGACAAGAATGTCGATGGTGAAGTCAGGTCCGCCGTACGTTAAACCGTGGCTCGTGGTCGATCCATCATGAGCATAATAATCGAACGTCCGCGGGAGGGTGAACCATCCCATCGCCTTCCCGGTCATTGTCATCTGGCCGTAGGAGATTTCCTTGTAGAACTGTGTCACAGTTCCGGTGGGATTAGGTCCGTCAAAAAGGAGCTGCTGAAAGTTGCTTGTGGGGTACGTGTTGTTCGAGTTCGAGTACGTGCCCAGAAGCACCGGAAAATTCACCGTATCGTTTGTCAGCGCTTCCACGCGGGAGGCGCCGCTGACGTTGGATCGCGCTGCGACTCTCTGCCTCATTCGAGCAGCCCAGTATCCCTGCGAATATTCTTTTTGTATCGCGTCAAACTGGGGGCGAAGGGATAGAGGAACACGTCCGCTTGTCGGCGGCACGATTGCGGGAAGCACATTCGCCATTAAGGAAAGGAGAAAAGCGACAAACCAGATCCGCCTCATAGTATTCTCTTGTTTAGATTGTGAACAGATTCACCCTGTGAGCTATGTAAGGATAGCTATTTCCGAGATAGTCGGAACATAACACAAACGCCTCGAAGTAAACGAGGCGTTTGGAGTGTTGCAACGATGCGATCGATAAGAGTTAGAAAGCCAGTGTAAGCGCTAGGGTGTTTGTGCCCTGAAAGTACTGCGTGTGCATGAAAGCGTAGTCCAGTCGCGCCTGAACGCCGCCCAGGTCAATGTTTGCACCGGCACCTGCGGTGAACCCGAAGATGGTTGCGTTAACCGTGCTCCCGTCCAGGGGCGAATAACAATATCCGCCGCGCAGCATAAACGTCTCATTGAACCCATACTCAGCCCCAAAACGGTATTGGTCCGCGCCAAAGTTACTGTTTTGAAAGAGGGCGTCAAAAGAGAAGCGATTCGTGCTGTTCAAGTGCAAATCATACGCCAAGGCTATTTCGATTGTCGAAGGCATGTCGAATGCCAGCGTCGTGAACCGCAACGGCACCGCTTGAGCGCCTGCTGCAGAGTTCGGCGGCACAATCGACGTTTCCAGATCGGCACCGTCGTACTGCATCTGGCCGCCGAGGTTCTTTACCGCAACGCCGAGCTTCAAGCCGGTGAGCGATGTCTCGGCCCCGAACGCATACTTCACTCCGGCATCGAATGCAAAACCGCTTGCAGAAGTTCGCATGATCTTCTCGCTGACGTATTTCGTCGAGACGCCGACCGATATTCTGTCCGTCAACTGCCGGGCGAACGTCAGCCCAAAGACCGAAAACGCCGGAGAAAACGTTGCACCGGTCCCTTCGGGAGCTGCTTCCGTCGTCTGATCGATGTCGCCGAAATTCAGCGACTTCACGCTGAGAGCAAACGTTCCGACGCCCTCTGCGGTAAATCCAACGCCGCCAAATTCCACACCGATATTGGCAAAATAGTTCATGTGTGAAAACATCGCCTCCCCGCTGCCCGTTATCTGGGCAACGCCGGCGGGGTTCCATTGTATAGCATCAATCCCTTCAACCTCGGCGATGTTCGACCCGGCAAGAGCGGTCGAACGTCCGCCAACCGGCAGCAGCAATTCTTCTGCCCCGGCTGTACCTGTCTTACTATCGTCCCCAGCAACGCAGACAGCTGAGGCTAGAATCAGGATGATAAAAACTTTCAGAAAATCCTTTTTCATTTTGATTCTCCTTTATTCGTAGTTGGCCTCATCTGGTTACAGTTTGCCTGGTCGTTGATCAGCTTGAATAATTGCGAGTTTCAGAATACGGTTGCCTGCGTTCGGAATCTCGATGTATGCGATGTACATCCCGCTCGCCACCGGTAGCCCTGAATTGTTCCGAAGATCCCAGCGCTCGTATCCGGTAGTGTTGTTGTGCTGGATGGTTCGCAGCAGCTCGCCGGCAAGATCAAATATCCTGATCGTTGCAACCGAGGGCAGATTCGAGAATGTCACGAAGCGAATGAGCAAACTCGTTTCTGCGCTGTTGTGCGCAAAATATGGATTGGGGAATACGTTTATCCTGCCCATATCCTGCTTCACGAGTTGAGGACTTCCATACGTGTTTGCGGGAGGAACCAACGTGAAGTAAGAATTTGACGTCAACAGATAATTCGGCGTGATATCAAATTTATCTCCTTCATGGAATGTCGCCGTCGTGTCGGTAGTCTTTAGAGTTAGAGCATACATGATATCGACACTGCCGAAGTTGGCTTTGATATCCATATTCTTTGTGGTGTTGGGGGTTTTAGTGTACCTCCCCAGCGTATCCGAACTATAAGTCGAACTAAAGATAAACAACAACTCACTGCCGCCATTGGGGGCGGGCGTCGGATCCCATTTACCGTCGATCCGGCCGTGGCCATAGAACGCACCGTTTTTGTAGAGCGTGTCGTTGTTTTCCACAAAACCAACGTTTAACTGTCTCGGAGCAAAAGACCCGTCGAGTGAATCAATTTCCCATACCGTGAAGGGGACATCGACGTAATCCTGGTACTGCATTCCGGTTCCCTTGTTTATGATGTATGGAACAAAGGATGGATCTCTTGCCGGCGTCGGGGGAATTGATGAAACTTTGTCTATATACCTGTATGCCTTCTGGGTGTTGCTCGAGCTGAATCGGATCTCTACTTTTTGCAGAAGGGTATCCGCGAGCGACGATTTCTTTCCTATAAAATTATCGGCTGTCGGGTACGAAACTCCACCGTTGAAACCGTCCATTTTGTAAAGAGTGGAATCGTTAACGCCGTTGAACCACAAATTACCCTTCGGCACGTAACTGTAGCCGGGCGGCACTTGGGTATCCTTCCGCAATCCGACCGAGTGAGGGACAAGTTTGAATTGCACACCGTCAATAATCGGGGACGCATCGTCTCCGGAAATGTCGGCGATATTGCTTAATGACAACGGAGGCTCTCCCCCTCCGGTTCTATTCAAATTCCAGGAAGTCACATTGGTGCCGGCGCCGTTGAACGTAAGCGTATAGGTAGCCGGTACAACTTCCTTGGGATCTATGACGACCGGAGCGATAGCGTCGTCACCATGCACGCCTCTGTCCGTCAAAAGAACCTGTCCGCTCGAAGATCCTAAAAGATCGCCGACGGGAGTCTGACGCGGAACAACTACGATCGGTTGTTTCGAATTCTCCAGTGTCTGGGGAATGCCGGAGCTAAGTCCGGTCGAGTCGAAGTTGAAGGCGTACGATGTCACCGCGAAGTAGTACTCTTTTCCGTTGACGAGAGGATTTCCGGTCAAATAGTCTTTATTGATCGTTATCGTCCGTTTAATGCCTTTATCTTCGCCGAATTCGACAGGGAGATTCAGTATCAAACCCGTCGCGGGGTCATTCACATTGTCAAGAATGATGGCAACACCGTCAACGAGGTCATACGTCGCGATTTTAGTAGCATCTGCGGTCGCCGTATTAGCCGCCAGTTGATAGATATTGTATCCCTCAAACTTATAGTTCTTCGCCGCGCCGACATAGTTGAAGTTTTCCGTCGTATCATATTTCGCCGGGTCGCCCCAGTTGAGAACGATCTGGTTCGGCAAGTCTCCGACTGAAACAAAAGGCTGCGGGGGTGGAGAGGCTACTGCAAAGTTCTTGTTGAATGCTTCCTGTGCGACGTCGACATAGCGACGAAGCACCGTTATACTGTTAAGCCGATCGGCGCCCAGCGCGATAGCAAAGCCTCCGACGATTTCCTGGGTATCTCCTTTTGCAAGTGTGAAGGGTCCGGTCGATATCATGCCGCGAACGTCCTGCGCAGGAAGTGCCGATCTTGTCATCGTCCATCCCGATTCGGTAACCGGGTCGCCCGGGAAAACGAATCTGGAGGCTAGCCCGGTGATCGGATCGATGAACGCCTGGTGTGTGGTACCGCTTATTCCATTCTGATACTCATATGCCGAGAGGGCGAATGTCGGGTCACCCAGCGGAGGATCTTGGTACGGTCCGGTGTGCGTGTTAAAGTACACGGCCGACGAATATGATTTGAGGTTTCTATATCCGTGTTCGTACACGCCTTCAGAAATAGCGCTGTCGAGTGGATTTGCTGGAACCTTCGGCCCCTGGAAGAACACAAATCCGTCCGATGGCGGTTTGCTGCCGTAACCGGCAGTCGTTCCGTCGTCATTATCGCCGTTGTACACGTAGGTGAGTTTCCGTGTCGTATCGCAGGCGATCATGTCGTCGTTTCCGTCGCCGAGATCCGTATCAGCCCACATGGAAATAAACACGCTGTCGTAATCCGCGTCGCTCTTGTTAATAATCTTCCAGCGCATAAACATGATATTGCCCAGAGCTCCCGGTTGATTGAAGCCGAAATAGGTGGCTTGAACTTCAATTCCCATCGGAGAAGTCTCGCCCGTCTTGGTGTGATTTGCTGCATTCGCGTCGTTATACACGCACCACAACTGCTGGTCGCCGTAGAGTTTGGGTTTGTCAACTCCGGGCGTCCACTTCCCGTCGTTATCGACGTCGATGTACGGTGCGCCAAGATCTCCCGGCCAATTATCATAGTCCGGATTGCGCGCTGTCGAAGGAAGATTGGCGTCGCTCTTGTTCACTTTGTAAATGTGGTACTTCGCGTCGGCGGGATTCGCCGCAGCGCTTCCGTCGTTCGTTGTTGTGTTAAACGTCGAGAGAATCGGCCCCGGCTGATACTCCGTCTGGTAATCCTCGACCGCTGTCCGCAGCTGTCCGGTCGGACGGTGAACTCCGATGACCCAGATACCGGCCGTGTAAACGCAGGTGTGGACGGTTCCTTTCGGCCAAAACATGCCGGAGGAATTGGTTCTCAAGTAATCGCAGTACGGACCGGCGCTGTTGATGGTGCATTGGATAGTGTTGCCGTCGAAAAATTTCCACTCCTGAGTCTCGACTTTGTTCAGTCCGGGAGGAGAACTTTTTCCGGAATTCTCACCCGCGAGCGCAAGTTGCACCAGCACGCACATCAAAACCATAATCCTAAGATACATTTTCATACTATTGACTCCTCGGTAAGTAAGTTTCATTTCCTTTTCCGCACTGCACCACTAGAACATCAGCTTCGCACCAACGCGGATAATTCTCGGCGTTCCGTAATTGGCGGCGTTGTCAATAAGATAATTATAGAGTTTCTTCGCCTCAGGCCCGTATGTATCGACATAGTTCTGGCCGCCGGGTGTCGAGAAATACCCGTCGTCATTCGGCAACCCGGTCGCCGGGTAGATATTGACAATGTTCTGAATATTGAGAACGTTGACGACCCATACATAAATATCCATGGTGCCGTTGCCGAAAACATTGACGACCTTGTCGAGCTTCAGGTCGAGCTGAAAGTTCCACGGAGCAGTAGACGAATTGATATCTTCGTACGGTGTCGGCCCATTGATCGGGAAGAAAACACTGCTTACCGTTTGCGTCGTGTAACGGCGGCCGCTCGTGAACGTAAAGAGGAAGTTTGCGCCTGCGCGTTCGAGTATTTTCGAATCGAACAGGACGGGACCGTCGTTGGCATCATAACGATAATCCAAACTCACGTTACCGAAAATTGACCGGTCAAAATCTGTCGGAGCAGGAATCACCGGGAATGACGGTCTCCCCTCCGGACCACTAACGTCTTGCCAGGCTATGTCGAAATGACTGCCCGACGCTGAGCCTGTGGACAAGGAGCTTTGGAGCGTCAAATTCGAGGACATCGAAATGCGGTTCGTTCTCCGCACGTCGAACCGGAATGTCATTCCTCGAATCGTTCCAAAATCTCCGTTCTCATTGCTGATGTAGGCGGAGTACTGTGCCCCCGGCTGGGGAACAACCTGGCGAATGACGACGAGATCTTGCGTGTTCTTATAGAAGAATGAAAGATCGAACGCCGAGTTGAGGCCCAATTGCTGGCGGAATCCGATTTGGTAATCCGTCGTCCTTTCGGGTTTCAGATCCGGGTTCGGGAATTGGCGGGCGAACCCTCCCTGCAGGAATCGTCCCTGGACCGCGCGTGAATCGTAGAGATCGCTGAGGGCTGCCTGGGCGATGAATTTCCCGTATTCCGAATGAAACACTGTCTGGTCGCTCACCGGGAACGAAAAGCCAATGCGGGGACTTACTTGAACGGTTGCATTCTGAGCAATAAGCGACGAGTCGGCAACCAGCGGAATCCCGTCGATAGACTCAAGACCGATCAACTGTGCGTTTTTGAAACCTTTTCCACCCGGCTGAATATAATCCAAACGGGCTCCCAGGTTCAGGATGAAGTCGGTGAGCTCAAATTTGTTCTGCACGTACGCACCCGCGGTTATAGGATGACGTGCACCATCATTGGGCAAATTAACGTTGTAACCGGTCTTGTCGGTAAATGAGCCTCCGTTAAAGTTGTTGCCGTAGATATCATAACCGTAGTTATTGACATTCGCGGCGTTATAAACATACCAATCCGCCGAACTCTGGTTCTTGAACTGAGCAAGGTTGAGCGCGAATCCATTTATCGAGTATGACCGCACATTGTAGTATTCTCCTTCTCCTCCGACTTTCAATTCCCACTCTTTACCGAATTCATGAACAAAATCAAGCCGCCCTTGCCAGCTTTGGCGTAATCCTTTTGAATACACTCCGGCAGCCGTGCCGCTCGGGGCAGCGTTCAGCGTTCCCGGTGCATTAAAGGACAATCCGTAGACTTGCATTGTCGGCGGTTCTTCGCTTCTACCAATAAGGTCCCAGTTAGCCGGGTTGTCAGGATCTCCGTACGCGGCATAGTTTCGGAAAAGCACGCCGTCTCCGCTTTCCGTGAAATAGTCCATAAATCCGACGTTCACCGTTAAGTACGACGTCGGATTAAAAATCTCAGTGACCTTAGCGTAGACCGACGCGTCGGTTTGCTGCGTTTCTCCCGGCCGGTATGTATTGGTGAGCATCTGAATCAAATCCAGGCTTTTGCCGACGGAAGAATACTGATTCTCATAATTGTAAGAACCGCCTATTTTGACATTCATGTTCGGGTAATCAAAATAGATGTTCCCTTGTCCACCCCATGATTCATTCGACAGCCCGCCGAGGTTTCTGCCGGTCAACACGTCTGCGGTGTTGAACAAATTGGCGATCTGCGCACGACGCGGACTGTTCCCCGCCGGAAGCGATGTGTATTGGTTCGAATCTTTATTGATAATGGTGTAAGCAGTGCCAATCATCGCCGTCGAATCAAAATAGCTGGGAAACTTAATCCCGTCGAGAAACGTAGCATCGCTGCGATTAAAAGTACGCTGTCCCGCTGCGAAAAACTTCACATGGTTGTTATTCGGAACGAGTGGGCCTCCGACCGTAAGGTTGTATTCATTCAAACCATACGAATAGGTCCCCAAGTACTTCTTTTGGCCGCTCAAAAAGCCGTCTGTAATGGCCTGAGCGCTGATATTCATATTCGGTGTTCCGATTTTCGACGTGGTATTGACAACGCCGGACATTGCACCTCCATATTCGGCCGTCATTCCGCCAAGCTGCGTCGAAACTTCCTCAATTGCATCGTTCACAACTGTAATAGCATTCTGTCGATTGACGGGGTTTGTAGAAAGGACTCCGTCGACATAGTATGCCACTTCACCCGTTCGTCCGCCGCGCACGTAAAGGTTTCCGCCTTGCGAGACAACGCCTCCTGTGAGGCCGACGACACCTTGCACGCCGCGCACCGGGATATTGGCTATCTGATCTGCCGTGACGTTCGAGACATCATTCGTCGCGCTCTTATTGATCAGCGGGGCCTCTGCAATGATCACACGCTCCTGCATCCTTACCCCTTCGTCGCCATTGAGACTAAAGTTTCTTTCAGTCGTAAGGTCCACGTTAACATCCACGTTCGCAATGACCTGCGGCTGGTATCCGAGGTAAGAGCATCTCACTCTATACTTCCCCGGGGGAACATTGAGCACAAGGAATACGCCATTGACATCCGTGGATGCCCCTAAGCTTGTCCCTTCAAGAAGTACGGAGGCTCCGATCAACGGCTCCCCGCTCTTTACGTCAACAACCTTTCCGCGAATCCTACCCGTCGTCCCGGCCTCGAGTAAAGAAAATGCCAGAATCGAGGTAAGTGCGAGGAGAAGAAGTGGCTGCAATTTACTGAACATGGTTACCTCCAGATTTTTCAGAGACTGAAAGAGAAATAATCTCTTCTATAGTGCCGAATTCCAGGGCATTGGGTTACTTTAACGCGATGACTCACTTAGAACAACGTCTTTTCGGGAAATCTCATCAATCGTCTACCAACTGTTCCTCTTCCGTTCGACGTGTTTCTTCTTGGATCAATTCTTCACCGTAAATCTCTTGAGCGGGAAACCGATACCCTGAAAACTGAGGATCGAAGCTTTTCTCGTTCAAGAGGTCGCCGAGAGAATTGACCGTTCGGCTTTTCGAAATGATCAGGCGGCACGGAACGTCGTGCCGCCGTTGATCATCATATCCTCATGACGAAACTCTCTCCATACTGCCGTTCAGAAACAAAGAGTGAGTTCATTCACTGCACCCTTCGACTGAACGGATGAGAGTCCGTTCCAAACTTACTTCAGCAACATCATTTTCTTGACCGAAACAAAATTACCCGATTCCAATTTGTAGATATACATACCCGATGCCAGTTTCGATGCATCGAAGGTTACGGTATGTGAACCCGCCTCAAGCCGGCCGTTTTCCAGGGTGGCAACTTCTCGTCCTAATACGTCGAATACTTTGAGAGAAGTGTTATTGCTCGAAGCCAATTCGAACGAAATCTGAGTCGAGGGGTTGAATGGATTCGGATAGTTCTGCGAAAGTGCGAACTTATTCGGAACAACGTTGTCGGATCCTACCGATGAGTTAGTATTCACAACGTCGAACTCCTGGTAGTAAACGTTATCGAGGGTATCGGTGCTCGCAGCTGCGCCCTTCAAATCACCCAAGTACTCCACACGTGCACGCCAGGTATTCGAGTTTACCTTTTGAAGGTTATCCGCCATGCTCGATTGGATTGCCGACTCTTTTCCTGCCGCGAAATTCGACAGGTTCGTTGCGGTTCCCCATGTCGCGCCGCCGTCGAATGACTCGTTGTACCAGAGGTCAAATCTCATTTGGCCAGAGGGCATCGTGTCGATTCCCGCATGAGTCCAGGCTTCCTGCGACCACAACACAACGATCGTTTTTGCATCGTCGGAGATCGCGATGCTTGGGAAGCAGCATCCGTGGTCGTTGTTGCTTGAGCGCGTGTTGCCGCTCGTGTAATGTCCAATGAGCGTATCTTTACGGTCAAAGCTAACGACGCTCTTGAAGCCGTTCACTTTGTCCCAATAAAGCATATCCATCGTCTCTCTCGCTGTCGTGTCTGAACCTACGATATCGAGATAGGCTGCATCGCCGTCAACGGCCATGTGTTCAACGTTGTTCTTATCAACAACCATGTCGACCTGTCCGCCCCAGTTTGCGGAGAAATTATAGTAACCCGGGGTGTACTGTTCGCCGTCTCGGGCTATACGGTTCCATGTCCACGTCGTTCCCTTGTCCGTCGACTTGAAGAATCCCAACTGATAGGCACTATCAGGGGTAGCTGATCCGCCCCATGCCGGATTCGGCACGAGGTCTGTTCCCGTAATTTCACAAGGAATGCCGACGTTTCCGTTCGGATAGGCAATGAGAGGAATGTCGTAGGTGCCCAGTTTCTGGCCGGCCGGTACGACACTGTAGACTGTCGAGTCTGCCAATGACCAGGTCGTTCCAAAGTCGGTCGATCTGCTGATCTTGTAGTTCGTGCGGCCCTTAGAATCCTTAAAAAGAACCGTGCCCGTACTGTCAAGCGTCAGGGTCGAGGCATCGCGATCGGGTGAAACCTGTGTCGTCGTAAAATTACCGCCGCCAGGGGATGATTCAAGACCATAATAGCTGTGTCCCGAGCCTGCCCATCCCGCTGAAATGCCTGCAAATCCGTCAGCGACTCCGCCCTTCCACACGTCAATGGCCGAGAAATATGTGGTCTGCGTCGCAGGAAGAATTACATCCTGAGGAGCCGTAAACGTGGTTCCGTCGTAGTAGACGTACTGCACTGAACGTGAAGCACCGTTGGCCAGACCCTTGATATAAATCATGTACGTACCGCCTTTATAGTACTTGATCATTGTGGGGGCGCCATAATTGCAGAAGATATCGTAGAAGGTCGTTCCAACCGTCGTCCTGCTCCCGACGGCAACTTTTTCCATCTTCGCTGCTGCGTTGAAGCTACCGTTGCTCACGCCCGTCTGCTCTGTCGCAACGACATCCGGTGCAACAACGGCATGGGTCGTCGCTTTTTTCATTTGGCCGGCATACATCGCAACCGTGCCGACGGTCAAGCAAACGAGAAACATCGTGGAGATCTTTTTCAACATAACCATTCCTCCTAGGTTTGGTGAATCCAGTGAATTAAATGCTACTTCGACGCAAAGTGTATTTTTCTTTTCTCCTTTCTTCATTTAAATTTATTAATGGATATTTGTTATTGAGATAATATTTCCAAAATAAATTCTATGGGCTAACACTAATCGGCCAAAAAAATAATTTCAATGTCGCGCAAAAATGCTGGAGACAGGGCAAAACGGTAAGCAAGTGAAAGGAGGCGTGTTGGCTTGGTTGAACATTTCTAGAAGCTGTTGAAAATGAATACGGTTTTATCAATGATCAAATCGGTTTTCGTCTATTCCTGGAAATATGGCAAAAACGAGTGAAACTTTTGGCGACAAGACTCGTTAAACTAAAGTTGGTCCTTACGACCTTTGCCGTAAATATAAAGACTGCAACTTCAATTGTCAAGCGACTTTCGAAAAAACATCCCCCCCAAAACCTCTACAGGGAAACAACTTTAGCTTCGTAAACTTCTTCCAAAGAACTGATTTTCCTGAGAACCTGCTCGGGAATGCCGTTATCTACATTGATCACCGTTAACGCTTTCCCGCCGACTCCCAGGCGGCCGAGCGACAGGCCGGCTATATTAATGGAGGCTTCGGCAAGAATTGAACCAACGCGAGCAAGTATCCCGGGCCTATCGGTGTTCGTATAGAATAACAGAAAACCTTCCGGATTCACCTCAAAATAGAAGGCATCGATGCGAACGAATCGCGGAGTGGTCGTCCCAAAGACGGTGCCGGCAAACGATCGTTTCTCCTGGTCCGTGGAGTATTCTATCGAAAGCAGGTTCGTGTAGTTCTCCCCGTCCCGTTCTTTTTTCTCGCTGATCCGGATGCCCATCGACTCTGCAATGACCGGAGCGTTAATATAATTGACCGGCTGGCTCATCATCCTGGAGAAGAATCCCTTCAACACTCCCGTCGTCAGCAGGTCGATATGTTTCTGCAGAAGATCGCCGCGTGCTTCGATTGCCAGCTCGCGCAATTTTCCTTTCATCACCTGAGCCTGCAGGCTTCCTAGTTTCTCCGCAAGGACCATATACGGCTTGAGTTCTGCCGGAATACCGGACTGGAATGCGACGGCATTGACGGCGCCTGAAATTCCGCGGTCCTTCAATGCGTCGGCGATTTGTTCTGCAATCTGGATCGCCACTTTTTCCTGCGCTTCTTCCGTAGATGCTCCGAGATGCGGAGTAGCGATGAGATGGGGATGCTGGAGAAGAGGATTCGCCGTCGGGGGCTCCACAACGAACACATCGAGCGCAGCTCCGGCGACTTGCCCGCTGTTCAATGCGTTCAGGAGAGCCGCCTCGTCGATGATCCCTCCCCGCGCGCAGTTGATAACGCGGACGCCTTTCTTGCAGAGCTTGAACGTCTTCTCATTCAGGATTCCCTTCGTCTCTTCGCTGAGAGGCGTGTGCACAGAAATAAAATCAGACCGTCGAAAGATTTCTTCCAGCGGAACGAGTTCTACATCGATCTTCGATGCGACGTCGCTTGCGAGCACCGGGTCGAACCCGATGACGGTCATGCCGAATGCCCGGCACCGCAAGGCGACTTCACGGCCGATCTTTCCCACTCCGACGATGCCGAGCGTTTTGCCCATCAGCTCGGTCCCCATGAATTTCTTTCGTTCCCACTTTCCGGCCAGCAGGCTCATGTTCGCCTGCGGAATATTCCGTGCGAGCGAAAGGAGCATCGAAACCGTATGCTCGGCCGTGGAGATCGTGTTGCCTCCCGGCGTGTTCATGACGATGATGCCGTGGCGCGAGGCCGCGGCGACATCGATGTTGTCCACGCCCGCCCCGGCCCTTCCGATCACCTTCATCGTTTTTGCTTCTTCGATAATCTCCGCGGTGACTTTTGTGCCGCTGCGGACGATAAGCGCTGCATACTCCGGTATTATTTTCTTGATCTCTTCCGGCGAAATCCCCGGCTTTGCATCAACCTGAAATCCCTCTCGTGTCAAAATGTCGACACAGCTTTGTTCTATCGGATCGCTGATGAGTATTTTCATGGGAGTGCCTTCGATGGTGGGACGCGATGTGAGTTGTTGTGAAACAAGGAACTAGTGTGATGGGTGAAAACTTTTGTAACACTAAGAGATGAACCGCCAAGACGCTAAGAGAAAATGTCAAAATAAGAAACTCACAAAAGCTTTACGAAAATAGAATATTTTGAAAACATAGGTCATTGCGAGGATCCCGACGAAGTCGGGAGACGAAGCAATCTCCCTTAGCACCAGGGGATTGCTTCGTCCCGCCAAAAAGCCGCGGGACTCGCAATGACACCTGAACAATTTCGCGCTTTCGCGGTTTTCTCTTTACTCCGGATTACTGTGCAAACGATTTGAGAACGGCCTGAACGCCTGCCCCGAGTTCGAACTTATACCCGCATTCGCGCAGCGTCAATTCCAGGGCGCCGATCATCGTGACCATGTCGAGTTCGTCATAATATCCGAGATGCGAAATGCGGAAGATCTTTCCGGCAAAATCGTCCTGACCTCCGGCAATGGTGATCCCGTACTTCGACTTGAGCGTCTTGTTGAATACTTTCCAATCCATTCCTTCGGGCAGCCAAACGGGGGTCACGGCGTACGATGGAAAATCTGAAAAGAGACGCAGTCCGAGGGCCACGACGCCTGCTCTGATCGCCGTCGCCAGCTTCTCGTGCCGCCTCCAGATATTTTCAATTCCTTCGGCCCTCAGCATCTCGAGCGCGGCATCGACGCCGATGACGAGCGAGACTGCCGGAGTCCAGGGAGTATCGTTCTTCTCGTACGACTTCAGCGCCTTGCGCAGATCGAAATAGAATTTCGGAAGTTTCGAGGTCTCCATGGCGGCGATCGCCCGCTTGCTTAAGGCAACAAATGCCAGCCCGGGAGGAATCATCAGCCCCTTCTGGGATCCGGTGACGCAGACATCCAATCCCCACTCGTCAAACCGCAGCTCATGCGCACCAACGGCAGTGATCCCGTCGACGCAGACGAGCGCACTGGAATTCTCGCGGATGAGTTTCGAGAGCGCTTTTACATCGGTTGCGGTGCCGGTCGAAGTTTCGCTGTGGGTGAGATAGACTCCCTTCGTCTCTGGGTGAGCCTTCAGAGCGTCGAGGATCTGCTGCCCCGTCGGGGCTTTCCCCCATTCGACCTTGATTTCCACGACGTTCAGGCCGTAGGCCTTCGGCATCTTCACCCAGCGCTCTCCAAATTTTCCTCCGTTGACGGAAACGACGGTATCTCCCGGAGAAAAGAGGCTAACGAAAGTAGATTCGACTCCTCCCGTTCCCGAACTCGTGAGCGTGAGAACAGGTTGTTCGGTCTGGAAGAGGTATTTTAGATTTTGGTTGACGCGGGTAAGGACTTCATTAAACTCTGGATTGCGGTGATGAATGATCGGCTCCGCCATTTTCAACATGACGTGTTCGGGTACTGGAGTCGGTCCGGGAGTGAATAATCTTTTTTTCATGGTAATCGCTTTCGGGGTAATGACGCGTGGTCAAATCAAGAATTGGATTGTAGTGTTTCACAAAAGTACTTGAATTGCGGGAGAGAATCAAGAATAGTTGTAGGTCAGGCATTCCAGCCAGATGTAGGTCAGGCATTCCTGCCAGATGTAGGTTAGGCATTCCTGCCTGACATCGGTCAGGCAGGAATGCCCGACCCACAGGAGATCAACCAAATGGGGTGGTTTACGCTACTGCCGATGGGATGTAATGCCTGGAAGCGGGAATCTCCTTGGCGGCCACGAAAGATTCGACTGCGTTCAAGAGGTCGTAGCGGCCGTCGCCGGTGACTGCCGAAAAGGGAAGAACTGCGGAAAGATGCTTGTATTTGGCCAGGGATTCCTGGACGTTCTTGATCTGTATTTGCAGCTTGTTGAACGGGATCTTATCGGCCTTTGTCAGAACGAGGGCGAACGGAACTTTGTAGAAATCGAGCCATCCCATCATGGTGTTGTCGAGCTCTGTTGGACCGAGCCGGGCGTCGACGATCTGCACACCGAGGGCGATTTGTTTCCGATCGTGGAAGAACGATTCGATGAGAGAAGTCCATCCGGCCTTTACCTGCTCGGCCACTTTCGCGTACCCGTAGCCGGGCAAGTCGATGAAGTACATTTCCTTGTTGACGAGGTAGTAATTGAGCTCTCGTGTCTTGCCGGGAGTCGAGCTTATTCTGGCGAGCCCTTTTCTATTGCAGAGCTTGTTCAACAGGGACGATTTACCGACGTTCGACCTGCCGATGAATACGACTTCGGGGAGATTGTCTTTGGGGAGTTGTTTCAGGTTGGCGACACCGACGACAAAATCAACTGTAACAATTTTCATACGTTAGATCCTCGTCTAAAAAGATTTAATCCAACCCGGTGCACGCGAGTGAAGAGAATTGGGGTGCACCGTGCCCGTAAAAACTAGGATGCATCAGCGGGTGCGGCCGGAACGTCGGCCGGCGGAGGCCCTGCCGATGCCGGTTCCGTTGAGGTCTCGGGTGCGGCTGTTTCAACCTTCTTGCGGGGAGTTCGGCGTGCCCGCTTCGGCTTGACCGCGGGTTTAGATTCGTCTTGACCGGTATTATAGTCCACCAATTCCAGCACGGCAATATCGGCGGCATCGCCGAATCGACGGCCCAGCTTCACGACGCGCGTGTAGCCGCCGGCGCGTTGAGCGACCTTCGTCGCGATTTCGCCGAACAGCATTTTCACCACGTCTTTGTCGTGGATAAATCGGCTCACTTCGCGGCGGGCATGAATATCTTTCGCACCGCCCGCTCCTTCTTTCGCCACGGCCCGTTTCGCCCGCGTGATAATCTTCTCGACAACCATGCGCGTCTCTTTTGCTTTCGCAAGCGTCGTCCGGATTTTTTTGTGACGGAGCAAGGAGGTGGAGAGCGCCTCAAGTGTCGCTTTGCGATGGCTCGCCGTACGTTTGAGTTTTCGACCCGATCTGCCGTGAATCATTGTATTGCCCTTTGTCTATTCGCTGTCTTTTAAATATTTGTCGACATCCATTCCGAATGTCAATCCTTCTTCTTCGATGATCGCCGAAAGCTCTGCCAGAGATTTGCGCCCGAAGTTCCTGAACTTCAACAGCTCCGACTCTTCGCGGCGGACGAGGTCCGCAATGGTCTTGATGTCCGCAGCGCGCAGGCAGTTATGTGACCGGACCGAGAGTTCGAGATCGTCAACGCTCGTCTTCAGCACTTTTCTGATGCGTGCAACCTCTGCGTCTTCCTCGACTTCTTCCTTCTCCGCTTCCGGTTCGGAATCGAAGCTCGTAAAGAGCTGGATATGTTCGCGGAGCACTTTGCCCGCATACGTCAGTCCCTCTTCGGGAACGATGGAGCCGTCTGTTTCAATTTCGAGAATCAGTTTTTCGTAGTCCGTCTGCTGGCCGACGCGCGTCGGTTCGACAAAATACCGGACGTTTTTGACAGGCGTGAAGATGGAGTCGATGGCAATGACGCCAAGGGTCTGGTCCGGCAGTTTGTTTTCCTCGGAAGTCACGTATCCCTTGCCGCGTCCGATCCGGAGTTCCATCTCGAAGTCGGCATCTTTGTTGAGTGTTGCAATGTGATGATCCGGGTTGAGAATCTCCACTTCAGCGCTCGCCTTCTGGAGGTCTCCCGCGACGAATTTTCCGGGGCCCTTCAAATGGACTGTCACTTTGCCGACCTTTTTGTTGGTGGCCTTGAGCCGAACTTCTTTGAGGTTGAGGATCATGTCGGAGACATCTTCGACGAGACCCGGCAAAGTCGAGAATTCATGAACGATACCCTCGATACGGATTGCGGTCACCGCGTACCCGGGCAGTGACGACAAGAGGACACGGCGGAATGCGTTCCCTATAGTTACTCCAAATCCCTTTTCCAGCGGCTGAACGACAAATCTGCCAAACGTCGTCGAATGACTTGCTTCATCCAACACGATCCCTTCAGGCATTTGAAAGTTTACAAGACTCATGAGTTTTACTCGCTTTCACGCTTTTTAAATTATGGGAAAGAACAGATTACTTTGAGTAGAGCTCGACGACGAGTTGTTCGTTCGCGGGAAGCGGAATGTCGGTCCGCTCCGGTACTTGAAGAAACGTCCCGTTAAGGTTTGCCTTGTCGAGGCTCAGCCACGGGAGCATCGAACTGTCTTTCATGCGTTTCATTGCATTGTGGATCACCTCCAGCTTCTTGCTTCGCTCGTTCACGCTGATCACATCGCCCGCCCTCAAAAGCACGGAGGGAACATCGGTCGGCTTGTTGTTCACGGAGAAATGACCGTGCAGGATGAGCTGGCGCGCCGTCTTGCGTGAAGGCGCAAAGCCCAGGCGGTACACGACATTGTCGAAGCGTCGTTCGAGAGTCTTCACAAGGATTTCTCCCGTCTTGCCGGTCTGACGAAGCGACTTTTCAAAGTAGTTTCTGAACTGTGTTTCCATCAATCCGTACATGCGGCGGATCTTTTGTTTCTCCCTCAACTGAAGACCGTACTCGGAGACTTTTTGCCTGCGCGATTGACCATGGGGTCCGGGCGGGAAATTTCGCCGTTCCACGGGACATTTCTCCGTGAAACATTTCGTCCCTTTCAAAAAAAGCTTCTGGCGTTCGCGTCGGCAGAGCCTGCAACTGGCGTCAATGTATCGTGCCATCGATCGTTACTTCCTTCTATCTGGTGAATGAAAATACTTCCAACTCGTTATACGCGTCGGCGCTTGGGCGGACGGCAGCCGTTGTGCGGGATCGGCGTGATGTCGCGAATAATTGAAACCTCGAGGCCGGCGGTTTGCAGCGAACGGATCGCCGCTTCGCGTCCCGAACCGGGTCCTTTGACAAACACTTCGACTTTCCGGAGGCCCATATCATACGCCTCTTTCGCCGCTGCTTCTGCTGAAACCTGTGCAGCAAAGGGGGTATTCTTCCTGGATCCTTTGAATCCGTTCTTGCCGGCAGACGACCAGGCAATGGTGTTGCCGTAAATATCCGTCAGTGTCACAATGACGTTATTGAACGTCGCCTTGATAAACGCTTTGCCGTTGACATCGACGTGAATTTTTTTCTTTTTCTTTGCCGGCGCGGGAGCCGAGGTTGAAGCCTGTGCCGGTTTTCCCGTCGTTGGTGCTGTTTCTTTTGCCACGAGCGCTCCTTTCAACCAAGGACCATTCCTTGGGTGTGATAGATTACTTCTTCGCTAAGACTTTCTTCTTCCCGGCGACTGTCTTACGTTTGCCCTTCCTCGTACGCGAATTTGTCCGCGTCCGTTGTCCCCGCACCGGTAATCCCTTGCGGTGACGCAATCCGCGGTACGAGCCGATATCCATCAGGCGCTTGATGTTCATCTGCATTTCGCTTCGCATCGCGCCTTCGGTTTTATAGTCGGCCTGGATAATGGTACGGATCTTCGACACTTCGTCGTCGTTCAGGTCCCCGATTTTCTTGTTGGGATCGATGCCCGCCTTGGCGAGAATTTTCTTGGAGGTAGTGCGGCCGATGCCGTAGATATAGGTCAGACCAATCTCTGATCTTTTGTTCTTCGGTAGATCGACGCCAGCTATACGTGCCACGTGTTCTTCTCCTTGTTAGACAACTTGTTATCCTTGGCGCTGCTTGTGCTTCGGATTCTTGCAGATCACTCTCACGACGCCTTTCCTGCGGATGACTTTGCAGTTCTCGCAGAGGCGTTTGACTGATGCCCGGACTTTCATTGGTTGTTCCTTTCTTCGCTCATTTGTAGCGGTAGGTGATGCGGCCCTTTGAAAGGTCGTACGGCGACAGTTCCACCGTCACCTTGTCGCCTACCAGAATCTTGATATAGTTCATCCGCATCTTGCCGGAGATATGCGCGAGGATCTCGTGGCCGTTGTCGAGCTTCACCTTGAACGATGCGTTCGGCAGCGTCTCCGTGATTGTTCCATCGACCTTGATTGCTCCTTGCTTTGCCATTGCTTCCGCGGTTACTGAGTTAAAATCTCTGCCTTTTCTTTTCGGACAATGACAGTATGTTCAAAGTGTGCCGACGGCTCGCCATCCGCGGTCAGGATCGTCCACCCGTCGCCGGCGGTACGCACGTCATAGTCCCCAAAATTCACCATCGGTTCGATCGCGAGCGCCATCCCCTCTTTCAACTTCAATCCCGTCCTGGGTTTCCCGTAATTAGGGACGGGAGGATCTTCGTGGAGCTCTTTTCCGATTCCGTGTCCAACCAAATCTCTGACGACTGAAAAGCCTGCCGCTTCAACATGGCGTTGGACGGCATGGGAAATATCGTGGAGGAAGTTCCCTTCAATCGCCTGCTCCACTCCTTTGTCCAGCGACTCTTTCGTCACCCGCATCAATCTCGCTTTTCCCTCAGACACCCTCCCGACGGGGAAGGTTGAGGCTCCGTCGCCGAAATATCCGTCTTTCACTACGCCGACGTCGAGCGAGACGATTTCACCTTCCTTCAACACCCGCGTCCCCGGAATTCCATGAACCACTTCGTCGTCGATCGAGACACAAACCGATGCGGGAAAAAGATTCCGCCTATCGTTTCCGTATCCCTTGAATGCCGGAATGCCTCCGCTGCTTCGGATAAAATCTTCCGCAAGATCGTCCAGCATTTTCGTCGCAACGCCGGGATAAATCTGTTTCTCCAAAAGCCTCAGCACGTCGGCCACCAGCCGGGAACTCTCCCGGATAAGAGCGATTTCCTTTTCCGTCTTGATAGTTACCATTGATACCGCGCCGGCCGTCAAAAAGAATTAACGGCCGATCCTTCCCTTGATCTTGCCGCTCTTCATAAACCCGTCGTAGTGGCGCATGAGCAGATGCGACTCTACCTGTTGGAGAGTATCCAATGCAACGCCGACGATGATCAACAAACTTGTTCCGCCAAAGAATGATGCAAAGCTCGACGTGATCCCGAAGCGCACCATGAACGAAGGCAGAATGGCGATAATAGCCAGGAAGATCGAACCGGGAAGCGTGATCTTCGTCAGGATATTGTCGATGAAATCCGATGTGTGCTTTCCGGGACGAATGCCGGGAATAAAGCCGCCCTGCTTCTGCATATTGTCCGCGACGTCTTTCGGGTTGAAGGCGATCGCGGTGTAGAAGTAGGTGAAGAACACGATCATCAACCCGTAGAAAAACGAATACGTAAACGATGTGTGCTCGAGATATCCTGAGATCGACCCGACGAATTCGCTATCCGGGAAGAATGTCAGAATCGTGCTTGGAATGAACATGATCGATTGAGCAAAAATGATCGGCATAACTCCCGCCGTGTTTACGCGCATCGGGATGTATTGCGTCACGCCGCCGTACACCTTTCGTCCGACAACGCGCTTGGCGTACTGTACGGGGATTCTGCGCGTCCCCTGCGTTACCATAACGACGCCGGCGATAATCAGCAGCATGAATGCCCAGATGATCAGCTCCACGATGAACGGCCTTGCGCCGGAGTTCACGAGCTGGAATTCGTCGAGGATCGCATGCGGGAATCGGGCAATAATTCCGATGAAAATGATGAGCGAAATACCGTTGCCGATGCCTCGTTCCGTGATCTGCTCGCCGAGCCACATCATGAACATCGTTCCTGTCGTCAACACGATGATCGTGCTGAGCGCGAACCCGAATCCTTGAACCTGCGCCGGCACAATCGGCACTCCCGCCGCATTCAGACTGACGAGCCGGACGCTCACGCCCCATGCCTGCAGGACGGAGATAAGAACGGTGCCGTACCGCGTATATTGAGTAATCTTCTTTCTGCCGTTCTCTCCCTCCTTCTGAAGCTTCTGGAAGAACGGAACGACGGCGCCCAACAACTGGATAATAATAGAGGCGCTGATGTACGGCATGATGCCGAGCGCAAAGATCGCCGCGTGGCTGAACGCTCCGCCGACAAACAAATCATAAAGTCCAAACAGCGTGTTCGATGCCTGATTGCGCATCGAGTCGGCAAGCACGGAGGCGTCCACGCCCGGAAGCGTAACGTGCGAACCGATGCGCACCACGATAAGGAGCGCGGCGGTAAAGAGCACACGCGACCGGAGCTCTTGGATCTTAAAAATGTTGCGAATATTTTCGTCTAATTTGCTCATGGAGATTCGCTAAAGATTATTTTGCGGGAGCTGGCTTCTTTGTTTTGACTTCGGGTTTCGGCTTTTCCGTCTTGATTTCCGTCGCCGTCCCGCCCGCTGCCGTTATTTTCTCCACCGCAGATTTGCTGAATTTGTGCGCCGTGATGGTGAGCTTTGATTTCAATTCGCCGTCGCCGAGAATTTTTACAAGAGACGATTTCTTGGAGACGATGCCCATCGCATGCAGGATCTCCGGAGTGACGGTGTCTTTCAGCTTCCCATCCGTCACGAGCTTCTGGAGCATCTCGACATTGACGACGCGGTATTCAACACGGAAAGGGCTGGTGAACCCGAACTTCGGAAGGCGCCGGGTCAAGGGCATCTGACCTCCCTCAAACCCGCGTTTCAGGCCGGACCCCGATCGGGACCCTTGCCCTTTATGGCCGCGCGTGGCGGTTCCGCCGTGGCCGGAACCCTGGCCGCGTCCGATCCGCTTCGTTTTTTTGCGAGAGCCTGGTGCGTAGTGTAAATTATTGAGTATCGATGTCATAGTGCTTTTCCTTCGAGTGCGGCCGCCGGTTGTTGGGCGCGATCAGTCAAGCCTCAACCGGCGAAACAGCAATTAAGATTTCACTTCTTCCACGACGACGAGATGACGCACGCAGTTCACCATGCCGCGGATCTGGGGAGTATCCGTATGAACGACGGAGTAGTTCGGACGGCCCAGTCCAAGCGCCTTGATCGTGCGTTTGTGTTTCTCCAGCGTATGCACGACGCTCTTTGTCTGGGTGATTTTTATTTTCTTGTGTGCTGCCATAACGTTTCGTCTCGCTTCCGATGAGATTAATTCTGGAAAAGTTCCTGAAGAGACATGCCTCGCTCCTGGGCAACGGACCGTGCATCACGAAGGCTCAACAGACCCGCCAAGGTTGCCTTGACAACGTTGTGGGGGTTGGACGATCCCATCTGCTTTGTCAGGATATCTTTCACTCCGGCAGACTCGAGGAGTGCGCGCACCCCTCCGCCCGCGATGAGGCCGGTACCTGGTGAAGCGGGCTTGAGAAGAACTTTTCCGGCGCCGAATTTCCCGATCACTTCATGCGGGATGGTCCCGTTGACGATCGGCACGGTGACAACATTTTTCTTCGCGTCGTCGATTCCTTTGGAAATTGCGTCGGCAACTTCATTCGCTTTGCCGAGGCCGATCCCGACGTGGCCGTTCCCGTCTCCCACGACGACGATGGCGTTGAAGCTGAACCTTCGCCCGCCCTTCACCACTTTCGCGACGCGGTTGATATGCACGAGCTTGTCTTTGAGCTCGAGTTCGTTTGCCTTGATTCGTGCCACTGGTAACCCTCTTTACTTCGTAGTTGATGGTTGCTGCATCGTGCAGCGTCTAGCTTGCTGTCGGGAGAGGATTCGAACCTCTACAGACGCCTCCAAAGGGCGTTGTCCTGCCATTAGACGACCCGACAGTGGGTAAAGGCGATTCCCTTCCGAGAGCAAGTGTTGTTCAGAACTTCAAGCCGCCTTCACGTGCACCGTCCGCCAGCGCTTTCACACGCCCGTGGTACAACAATCCGTTGCGGTCAAACACGACGTTCTTAATATTCTTTTCGAGCGCTTTCTTCGCGAGGATCTTTCCCACGATGACGCTCTTGTCTTTTTTTGATTTCGCCGCGGTCAGCTCGGTCTTCACTTCCTTCGATACCGATGACGCTGCCACGAGTGTCTTCCCCGCGACGTCGTCAATAATCTGTCCGTAGATATTGCCCAGGCTCCGGTACACGGTAAGCCGCGGACGCTCTGCGGTGCCGGTAATCTTTTTCCGGATGGACGCCTTGATTTTGTCGCGCCGGTGGTTTGCATCTTTCGTTATCATAGGATCTGCATTCTCTGCTAGCTGTTCTTCAACTCTTATCTCTTAATTCTTATCTCTTATCTCTTCTCTCTTATCTCTTACTTGGTGCCAGCCGTTGCTGCC
>CAYLMV010000040.1:0-32997 GCA_964384415.1 uncultured Chitinophagaceae bacterium
CTCTGCAAAAACTTTGAACCCCGACCCTGCAACCATCGGGCTGAAATCAGCAAACTTCAGGGCAAAACGCAAATCGGGCTTGTCGCTCCCGTACGACTCCATCGCTTCCCGGTACGTCAGTCTGGGGAAAGGAGTAGCAACATCGATTCCTTTGATCTCCGCAAAATATTTCCTTATGAGTCCCTCGGTAACGGTTTGGACGTCGACTTCGTCCACAAACGACATCTCGACATCAATTTGAGTGAACTCAGGTTGTCGGTCGGCGCGAAGGTCTTCATCCCGAAAACATTTGACGATCTGGAAATAGCGATCGAAACCGGCGACCATTAAAATCTGCTTGTACGTTTGCGGCGACTGAGGAAGAGCGTAAAACTTCCCCGGATGCACTCTGCTGGGAACAAGATAGTCGCGTGCCCCTTCGGGAGTGCTCCGCATGAGAACGGGCGTTTCCACTTCGATGAAATTGAGTTCGTCGAAATACCGTCGGGCGATTTGATACATCCTGTGGCGAGTCAACAGAGCCCGCTGCATCGGCTCCCGTCTCAGGTCGAGATAACGATACTTGAGCCGGAGATCCTCATTTGCCTCAACTCTTTCTTCGATTGGAAAAGGAGGAGTGTCCGATTTGCTCAAAATCGTGAGTTCGTTTGTCAGGATGTCGATTTGTCCGGTAGGAAGCTCCGGATTGTCGGTCCTCGCAGGGCGCCGCTCGACTCTTCCTGTGACGGAAATAACATATTCACTCCGCAGATCCTTGGCGAGCTGGTATACTTCTTCGTTGTGCTGCGGCCCGAAGACGACTTGCGTCTTGCCGTATCTGTCTCGAAGGTCGATGAAGATCACTCCTCCCAGGTCTCGCCGCCTGTCAACCCAGCCGGTCAGCGTCACGGTCTGGCCGATGTGCTCCGGCCTTAACTCTCCGCAGGTATGTGTTCTTTTTTTGTAAGTCATGTGATGTGAAGTTCCTCTTGCAAACCCCGATTTCGGAACAAAAAAATCCCGGAGTCGGGATTGCGTGGTTCTCATTGATTGATACTCTTTTGGAATATAAAGAAAAACGACTGAACTTTCAATGCATTTCAATGATTGGAAGTTTCTCGGTTTGACAACATCGATTCTATCCACCACCGTCATGCTGACGTCCCTAAGGGATTCCTTCGGGAAAAGTCAGCGTCTAGAGGGCATTTCTGGTTTCCGGCTGGAGTTTATCCTTTGCTTGCGAGACCGGATTGAGGAGATTATTTCAAACTGAGATGCTACCTCCGATCGATGCTGTCACAGTTTGTGTATTCTGATTTCAAGACCAATGGATTCCCCACAAGAACGTTCGGGAATGACGCTCTCCCGCGTTTGTCATGCCCGCATGCTTCTAGCGGGCATCCTCGTTGCAGAACCACTCACTAATCGCATGAATCATCTCGGAAAACGCTTCCGGTCAAACAGAGAGAACCGTTAGCGTGCCTGGAAAGCGCCTCTGCAAAACACTGCGATAGAGTTGAGCCGCAAGCCGCGCGAGCGCAATGCCAGCAATGATTGCCTTTGCTTCTTACTTCAACCGTGGGTATATTTTGAAAGAATTCTAAGAGTTCCTTTCCTTCTGCACCCGATACTTCAATGGGCATCACGACAAAAGAAGTCAAACCGGCACTCTGGCCCGAAATTGAAAGACTCTTCGGCTCGAACGGCGCGTGCGGCGGATGTTGGTGTCAGGCATGGAGAATTGAAAAGGGGGAATCGTGGGCTGAGATCAAAGGAGCCATCGCTCGCAGGCGCCTGCACGATGGCATCCGGAAGAGAACCACACTCGGCATTCTGGCGTTCGAAGGAAAAATCCCAGTCGGCTGGTGCACCTTCGGACCGAGAGATACTTTTCCCCGCCTCAATCGTGCCAGAACGCTTAGATGCACCGACTCCTCTAACGTTTGGTCTATCCCCTGCTTCTTCGTTTCGCGCAAATATCGAGGCAGAGGAGTTGCGACGGCAATGCTCGACCATGCGCTCCGCGTTATGCTGCAAAGGCAAGCTCCCATCGCCGAGGGATACCCATCCAAGCCGGACAAAGAGGGACGTTACATTTCTGCTTTCTCCTGGACCGGAACACGATCACTTTTCAGAAATGCAGGCTTCACAATTGCCGGAAATCGAAACGGCAGCAAGCAACGGGTTCGCAGGAACCTCGTCAATGAGTTGACATAGCCGGAATCTGTCGATACGCTAGGGGATTATGTGCTGCAAAGACATCTCCCTCACTCCTCTTTTAAGGAGAATAAAATGGAACAGAGAATATTAGGTAAGACCGGTCTCAAGGTATCTCTTCTCGGTTATGGAGCCGGTCGGCTTGGCGACGAAACTATTCCTGAAGAGGACGTCGAAGTAATTCTTAATACAGCCATAGACCTCGGTATCACACTTTTCGATACGGCCCGTTCGTACGGAAAGTCGGAGGAACGGATCGGGAGGCATCTTGGCCGCCGCCGAAAGGAGGTTGTTCTCTCGACAAAGGTCGGATATGGAATTCCGGGGTTTGAGAATTGGACGTACGACTGTGTCCAGGCTGGAATCGACGAAGCGTTGCGCCTTCTCAGGACGGACTACATTGACATCGTCCACCTCCACTCGTGCCCCCAGACCACGCTTGAATGGGGAGAGCCGCTGCGTGCCCTTGAAGACGGAGTCGCGTCCGGGAAGGTGAGGGTTGCGGGCTACTCGGGTGAAAATGAGGCGCTTGAGTGGGCTGTTTCGAGCGGACGGTTTGGAGCGGTCGAACACTCTGTAAACATCTGCGACCAGCGGATCATCGAAGGCAATTTGCCGAACGAGAAGGAAAAAGGCATAGGGGTTATTGCCAAACGTCCCGTGGCGAACTCTCCGTGGCAATTTTCAGAATGCCCTGTCAGTCATTACGCAGAAGAGTATTGGTGGCGCTGGAAAACGATGGACATCAATCCCCGCGGGCTCGAATGGCAGGAAATCGCGTTGCGGTTTGCAGCATTCACACCGGGCGTTGATTCATGCGTCGTCGGGACGATGAATCCCGATCACCTGAAAAGGAATGCCGAGATCATAAAGAAAGGAGCCCTCCCTGCCGATTTTTGTGAAGAGATCCGAGCTGCCTTCAAAAATAACGATCCGGGTTGGTGGGTCGGACAGGTGTAAAATGTTTCGATACAAGAAAACGTCCAAACGCTGAAGTTGCAAGCGACACCGCATATTCCCCATTCCAGAACAAACCATTATAGAATACCGTGACGCTAGAAGAAAAGAAAATCTACCATCAGATCCATCCGCTGCAACTTGCCACCGACTTCCTCACTGGATTCGGCGCCGCCTACCTCTTGTGGCAGCAGTCCCTCATCATAGGGGTTTGCGTAGCTTTTGTCCCTTCGACCGTGATGTCCCTCTACATTATCGCGAAGGTGGACCTTGAAAAATACAAGGCTTCCAATTTCGGGTTCTACGTGCGCAAGCATATGGCGTCCAAAACTGCAGATTGGCTTCGTTTTGTCGGCTTTGCCGTCATGCTGATGGGCGGATGGCTGCAGTTTCTCTGGCTTGTAGCGCTCGGCTTTCTGATTGTCCTTCTGGTCTGGACAAAAGGCCTTTTTGTCAAATCGTCCGGGCAGAAAGGATCTGCAAAATAACCTGGCCTTGCCCTCATCATCGTGGGGAACAAAAAAACCCGATCGAGTTTTCGACCGGGCTTTTTTATTCGATGACTTCACTTTCTTACGCCATATGGTGGCTTACCTTTTCCACCAGATTCCGTTTAGGAACGGCGCCGACAATCTGTTCCACAACCTTGCCTCCTTTGAAAACAAGAAGGGTCGGTATGCTTCTGATTCCGTACTGCATAGAGACGGCCGGGTTTGCATCGACATCGAGCTTACCCACTTTCAGCTTTCCGTCGTACTCCTTTGCCAACTCTTCGACAACAGGGGCGATCATCTTGCAGGGACCGCACCAGGTTGCCCAAAAATCGACGAGGACCGGGACCGTCGCATTAAGAACCTCGTTCTGAAAGTTTGCATCATTGACTTCGACTGGCTTCATGTACTTCTCCTTTGCTGAATTTACGCTGACACTTTGATTGAATTCTTTCCTAAGATGGACCGCACGCTCTCCATAAATTGGTCTGTCGGTTTTACCGAATATTTCCTCGATACGAACACTTTCTGAGCATCGAATTCCTTACTTGTAACATTGAAGTAGCAATTACAGTTCCCTTTGTTCTTTTCAATCAACTCGCGCAGCGACGCCATCTTTGGAGCGTCGACTTCGTCCGCATTGACAAGAAGAAAAACCCGTTTCGCGAACTTTTCGCGGACCTTGTCCATCGCGATGACGTCGTTCACCACGATCTTGATGGCATCCCCGCTCACCTCGCCGTTCCCCTCCACAAAAATAATTGACTCGGGTTTCAGGAGCTCTTCGTGCTTCTTGTAAAGGCTCGAGAAGACGACGCACTCCGCCTTTCCCGTAAAATCTTCCAGGGTAATGAACGCCATGGTCCGGTTATTTTTATCAACCTTCTTCTTTACCGATGCTATGATGCCGCCGGCACGCACCGCGCCGTTCTTCACACCCTCGACATCCCCGAGATGAAGCGTGGCAAAGGAATTGATCTCACTCTCATATTTCAGGAGCGGATGCCCCGAAATATAAAATCCGAGGACCACTTTTTCGTTCGTAAGTTTCTCCGGTTCAAGCCACGCGGGGACCATGGGGAGCGGCGGGGCGAACATCGGGGAGTCCTTGGAGCCTCCCGCCTCGAAGAGACTCGACTGTCCCCTTTCAGAATGGGCCTGCACGTTTTGAGCCGCAGCCACGGTTTGTTCGACACCGGCCAGCAATTGGGCGCGGTGCTTGTTCAACGAGTCGAAAGCTCCGGCCATAATAAGGCTCTCGATCGTTTTCTTGTTGACGACCCGCAGATCGACGGTGCGGCAAAAATCAAAGAGCGATGAAAATTTCTTTCCCTCTGCCCGCGCGTGAATGATCGCATCCACAGCATTGACCCCTACATTCTTGATACCCGCCATGCCGAATCGGATGCCGCCCTTGGCAACGGAGAAATAGGTCTCGCTCTCATTGATGTCCGGGGGGAGAACCTCGATTCCCATTTTCCGGCAATCGTCGATCAGGTGAACGATCTTGTCGGTGTTCCCGATTTCCGAGGTAAGCGTCGCCGCCATATACTCTTCGGGGTAATGGGCCTTGAGGTACGCCGTCTGATAGGCGACCAAAGAGTACGCGACGCTGTGAGATTTGTTGAAGCCGTACGACGCAAACTTCTCGATGAGGTCGTAAATCTCCTCAGCGAGCTTATTGGATATATTGTTTGTTCTTTTCGCCCCATCGACGAATTTTGTTTTTTGCGCAGCCATCGCGGCTTTGTCTTTCTTTCCCATCGCCCGGCGCATGAGGTCGGCTTCCGCCAGCGTATAGCCGGCGATGTCGCTCGCGATTCTCATCACCTGTTCCTGGTAGACGATGACGCCGTACGTCTCCCGGAGAGTCTCTTCCAGTTTTGGATGGAGGTACTCGATCTTCTGCTGCCCGTGCTTCCGTTTGATGAAGTCGCCGATATTCTCCATCGGACCGGGGCGGTAAAGGGCATTCATCGCGACGAGGTCGCTGATAGTCGTCGGGCGGAGCTTCCGGAGCCAGTCCTGCATGCCGGAACTTTCAAATTGGAACACTGCCACCGTCTGTCCCTTGTGAAAGAGCTCGAACGTCTTCTGGTCCCCTTCCGGCAATACGTCCAGATCGACTTTCACTCCGTGATTCTTTTCAATGAGTTCAAGGGCGTTTTCGAGGACCGTAAGTGTCCGCAAACCGAGAAAGTCCATCTTCAGCAGGCCGGCGTCTTCCAGGTCCTTCATCGTGTATTGAGTCATCAATTCGGATGAAGGAGATTTGTACATCGGCACAAAATTGCTGATGGCCGCCGGCGCAATGACGACGCCCGCCGCGTGAGTCGAAGCATTGCGGTTCATCCCTTCAAGAACCTTCGATACTTCGATGAGCATCTGGATTTTCGGATCCTTGCTGTCGCGAAACCCTTTCAGCTCAGAAACGGTCTCCAGCGCCTCGGCGATCGGCATCACCTTTCCCTGGTTTACCGGAATTTGTTTGGTCACCGGTTCGACAACCGAGAGGGGAATTCCAAGTACACGGGCCACATCCTTGAGGACCGCACGCGAGGAGAGTGTTCCAAATGTAATAATCTGGGAGACAGATTCTTCTCCGTATTTTTCCCGGACGTACTCGATGACTCTTTCTCTCTTATGATCGGAGAAGTCGACGTCAATATCCGGCATGCTGATTCGATCCGGATTGAGGAAACGTTCGAAGAGGAGATCATACTTGAGCGGATCCACGTTGGTGATCCCCAGGGCATAGGATACAATGCTGCCGGCGGCGCTTCCGCGGCCTGGTCCGACCATCACTCCCATTTCCCGCGCCGCACGAATAAAATCCGCCACGATCAGAAAATATCCAGCATACCCCATCTTCCGGATAACGCCGAGTTCGTGCGTTATCCGGCTTTCGATGGCCGGAGTAATCTCCGAGAACCGCATCCTCAATCCCTCCCACGAAAGTTTGTCGAGATAATCCTCGAGGGTATTGACGCCGGCGTCCTTCGGGATAGGAAACTTCGGCATGTGATTCGTCTTGAGGTCGAGTTCAAGATTGCACTTCTCGGCAACCTCAAGCGTGTTCGATATCGCCTCCGGGAACTCCCGGAAGAGCTCGGACATCTCTTCCGCCGACTTGAAATAGATCTGATCGGTGCCATACCGGAGCTTGGAAATGTCCGGCGCATTCGTGCTGCTGGCGTCGGGAATGAGCAGCATGATGTTGTGAGCCACTGCATGCTGCGGCTTGATGTAGTGCACGTCGTTGGTCGCGATGAGCTTGATGCCCAGTTCGCGCGAAAGCGTCGGCATGCCGGCGAGGACAATCTTTTCGACTTCGGAATTGTGATTCTGTATTTCCAGGTAGAAATCTTCCCCCAATAGACTTTTGTACATCCCCGCAACGTCGCGCGCTTCATTGTAGTTATTGCCGACGAGGTGCGCTGCCACCACGCCGTTGGCG
The DNA here is from genome assembly GCA_964384415.1 of uncultured Chitinophagaceae bacterium. Lineage (GTDB taxonomy): Bacteria > Bacteroidota > Ignavibacteria > UBA10030 > UBA8401 > JAGVPT01. The sequence continues at coordinate 7,102 of CAYLMV010000040.1, forward strand.
CACGCAGAGAGCGCGACGACGCCGGAATGGTATTGCGTTAACAATTCGAAATCTATCCGCGGCTTGTAGTAGAATCCCTCCGTGTGCGCAAGCGTCGTGAGCTTGAGAAGATTTCTGTACCCTTCCTCATTCTTCGCGAGCAGCACAAGGTGATGATACACGCCCCTTCCTTTCGACTTCGTCTCGCCGCGCAGCGTGTCCGATTGCGCCATTTGTCCCCTGTCGAACCGGCTCCCTTTGGTAACGATATAGAATTCCGAGCCGATGATCGGTTTGATGCCCTTCTTCTTTGCCTTCTTGTAGAATTCGATGGCCCCCGACATCACGCCATGATCGGTAAGCGCAACCGCAGGCATTTTGTTCTCGAGTGCTGCGTTCAGCAGGGAGTCGACTGTCGTCGCGCCATCGAGCAGGCTGTAATGCGTATGATTATGCAGGTGTATGAACTGAGACACGGTTGCAGATATGAGTTTTAAGTTCTAGGTTTTACGGTCTACGTCTTACGTTCTACGTCTTACGTTCTACGTCTTACGTTTTACGTTTTGAGTCCATTGTGAATTGGCAAGATCCATCGATAATTCACTCTTGGCACGACATGAATGCATCTGTGTTGATTGTTAGATGTTAATTGTTGATTGCTCATTGTCAAAATTCGATTACCAGCAGCTTCGGCTCAGTCATTTCCTGAATTGCATACCGCACGCCTTCTCTCCCAAACCCTGAATCTTTTACCCCGCCATATGGCATATTGTCAACGCGGAATGTCGGATAGTCGTTTGCAATAACCCCTCCGACATCGAGATGCTTGTAGGCATACATAACAGAGCCAATGTCAGAGGAGAAAATCCCGGCCTGAAGTCCGTACCTCGAATCATTCACTTCATCGACCGCATGCTCCAGCGAATCAATCTTGTGCAGCGTTGCGACGGGACCGAATATTTCTTCCCGGCATATTTTCATCGTCCCCTTTATCGAATCCAGCACCGTCGGTTCGAACATGGATCCGCGTCGTTTCCCTCCCCACAAGACATTAGCCCCTTCACCCAATGCCTCCTTAAGCCAACTTTCGACGCGTTCCGCCTCGGCAAGGCTGATCATCGGCCCCACGATGGTCGCGTTGTCAAGCGGATTCCCTACCTTCACCTCGGAGACCGCTTCGAGAAATTTCATCTCGAACTGTTTGTAGACGCTTTTGTGGACCAGAATCCGCTGGACCTTTATGCATACTTGTCCGGCATATGCAAAGGCCCCAAGGACGCACCGTTCTACCGCAAGGTCAATATCCGCATGCTTATCGACTATCACCGCAGCATTGCCCCCCAACTCAAGAGCGACTTTCTTTTTGCCGGCTTTTTGTTTGAGATCCCAGCCGACACGGGCGCTCCCCGTGAAACTCAGCATCGCTATGCGCGGATCGACAACGAGACGCCCGGCAATTTCGTTTGAGCACGGCAGAATGTTCACCGCCTCAACCGGGAGTCCGGATTCCAGCAGGCAGTCTCCAAGCAGCAGGGACGTCAGCGGCGCTTGAGGCGGAGGCTTCACGATGAAACTGTTTCCGCTTGCGACAGCCGGCGCAAGTTTGTGGGCAATAAGGTTGAGAGGAAAATTAAAAGGAGAGATGCAAACGATCGGCCCGATTGGGAAGCGGGTCACAATCCCCTTTTTGTTCCTCACAGCGCTCGTGACATCCAGACCTATCACCTCCCCGTCTATCCGTGTCGCCTCCTCTGCAGCCAGATCGAACGTGGAAATTGCTCTGTCAACCTCAGCCGACGAATAGCGTATCGGTTTGCCCGATTCATTCGTTATCAGCTCCGAGAACTCATCCCGTTTCTTCTCTATCGACCGGGCAATCCGTGAAAGGATCTTGGACCGTTCATAGCCCGAGAGGCCCCTTATTTTCTCAAACGCGTTTTGGGCGTTCTGGATCGCATCTTCGACGTCATCCTCGTGTGCCAGAGAGATAACCCCAACGGCACTCCCGTTGAACGGGTTGGCAACATAAGCCTTCTCATCCGAAGAGCGCCATTCACCGCCGACGAGAAATTTGAAGTGTTTAGCCATTGAGCTTTGAATAGAATCGGGCGGAGGTTAAGGCAGAATCTAAAATTAATCTCAAACTCAATCCGAACACCTAGTTACACGGACGCTGCGCTGAACACCGCGGCGACTTCCTCAAGCAGCTTGCCTGACTCTGCCGTCCATCGCTTTCCCGTGGTCCGGTCCTTCAGTTCGACAAGATTGTTTTTCAGATTCTTTTCCCCCACCACTACCTGCAGAGGCATTCCCATCAAATCGGCGTCGTTAAACTTGAATCCCGGGCTCACGTTTGCCCTGTCATCGTAGAGCACCGAATATCCTTTTTCTGTCAATAACCGGTAGAACTCCTCGGACTTTTCCATCACCGCCGGAGTGTTAGCGTTGACACAGATCAAGTGAATGTTGTATGGCGCTATCGCACCTTTCCACATAATCCCTTTGTCGTCGTGGTGCTGTTCGATATGACAGGCAATAATCCGATCGACGCCGATGCCATAGCTCCCCATGATGATCGGGTTTTCCTTCCCCTGTTCATCCAGGAAATTGGCCTTGAGGCTGACAGAATACTTCGTCCCTAGTTTGAAGATGTGGCCCGCCTCGATGCCATTCACAATGCGAAGAGGTTTTCCGCACTTCGGACACGGTTCACCCGCCTCAACTCCCCTCAGATCATGGTAGCTCTCGATCTTCACATCTCTGTTGAAGTCGATGTTTTTGAGATGATAGTCGTTCTTGTTGGCGCCGCTCACAAGAGCATTTGCGCCTTCCAATCTCGTATCGGCGATGATCCGGAATTTCGCCTTCAGGCCGATGGGACCGATCGAACCGGCGTCCGCGCCAGTCAATGAGGACAATTCGCCCGGTTCGGCGGCACGCGCCTTTACGCCAAGAACCGACTGAAGCTTCGTCTCGTTCAACTGATCGTTTCCCATCATAAAAATTAGAACGGGTCCCGTTTCACTCATATAGACGAGAGATTTCGCGCACTGCTTCGTGTCGATCTTGAGAAATTCCGCCAGCTGATCGATCGTCTTGATATTGGGGGTGGATATTTCCTCGACCGCCTTTTCCTCGGCAACACGCACCGCTTTTGGCGCTCCGGAAGTGGCAACCTCAACATTCGCGGCATAGTGACAATTGTCGCAAAGAGCAACAGTATCTTCACCCGCAGTCGATTCCACCATAAACTCCTGCGAACCGCTCCCTCCCATCGCACCGCTGGATGCACCGACAACGAAGAAATCCAGTCCGCAGCGGGAATAAATATTTCGATAGGCTTTGGCGTGAAGGTCGTAGCTCCGATCCAATCCCTCCCACGAAGAATCGAGGCTGTATGAATCCTTCATCAGGAACTGGCGCCCGCGCAGCACTCCGGATTTTGGACGTGGTTCATTCCGAAATTTGGTCTGGATCTGATACCAGATTTGGGGCATATCGCGGTACGACTTAACATGATTCCGCGCGATGGAAGTGATCACTTCCTCGTGCGTCGGGGCGAGAACGAGCGGCCGGTTTTTTATGTGAAACATCGTGTCGCCAAAAGCCTTCACCCTGTCAGACTCTTCCCACAATTCCACCGGGTTCAGCGCAGGCAGCAAAAATTCCTGTCCCCCGATCGCGTCCATTTCTTCACGGATGATCTGGATTACTTTTTTCATCACAGCGTAACCAAGCGGCAGGAACGAGTAGATTCCCGCACTGAGCGGCCTTATCAAGCCGGCGCGGATCATCAACTGATGGCTTGGAATTACAGCGTCGGTAGGAACTTCCTTGACTGTGGGAAAAAAGCCTTTTGATAAACGCATAGTCTCTGAAATCGATTTGGTGTTAAGGGGTGAGAGCGCAGAATCGGGATTGACCCGCTTCCTGACGGCCGGCCTCTCCTCACGCGTCATCATCCGGATAAGGATCGGAGCAGTGACCGCACTTTTGCAGCTAAACTCTTGTTTTCGTCTAAAAGATACAAAAGTAGAGCTCGCTAATCAAGGTACTTTGGCGCGGGGAAGATTTTGCCTAAATGAGGAACATCCATTACATCGACGTCTGATACCTTTTCAAATCCGGGGGCTTTTGTTTGCAACTCAAATTATTATTTCTTATATATTCGTCGCCAGCCGGAGCCAGATCAAACAGTTGATCGACGAACCTCCGGCATTCTCCGTTCAAAAAAGTCCATCGTCTCGAAGAGCGCACCCAGCGGCGGAAACCAATTGTCCCGGGGTGAAGACTGAGATGGGCCTGAATGCGCCTTTTCCGAAGAGACGCCATCCGAAACCAGCAAGGAGAGGTTATGATCGCAAGAATCCTCGCTTCCACCCTTTCGATAGCCTTAGCATGTTTGATTCCCGTCGATTTCGATGCCGCCGCACAGAAAGCTCAGGCCAGCATCGAGCTCTCTGTCGACGCCACAGAAGCACCGCGGATGATCCTCCACTCGCATGAGAAAATTACAGTGTCTCCAGGCCCGCTGACCCTCTTTTATCCTAAATGGATTCCGGGAGAGCATGCGCCCACCGGACCTGTCGTAGATGTCGCGGGGCTCAAGATTCTCGCGAGCGGAAAAACAATCCCCTGGAGACGTGACCTCGAGGAAATGTATGCTATCCATTGCGATGTTCCTCCGGCCACGAGCCAAATCGAGGTTTCCTTTGATTTTCTGCTTCCTCCGGTCGCGGAAGGGTTTTCCTCCGGTGCTTCATCGACGCCGCGGCTTCTTGTATTGAGCTGGAATCAGGTTGTCATGTATCCCCTTTCCGCCAGGCCTGACGACGTTATAGTAACTCCCAATTTGAAACTGCCGGGTGATTGGAAGTTTGCCTCGGCACTGACCACCGCACAGAACATAAATAATAGCATTTCGTTCGCGCCAGTTTCACTCACCATGCTCATCGATTCACCCGTGTTAGCCGGTCTTCATCTTCGCCGTGTCGATTTAACACCTCCTTCAGGCGTTCCCCAGTTCCTCGATCTCGCCAGTGACAATGAGGCTGCGATCGCCATCAGCCCGGTTCAGATTGCCGAATACAAGAACCTTGTCGTTGAGGCGAACTCCCTCTTCGGCGCCCATCATTACAATCATTACGATTTTCTCTACACTCTCAGCGATGAAGTGGCGCACTTTGGGCTTGAGCATCACCAGAGCAGCGATGACCGGGTCGCGGAGCGCACGCTTATCGATGAGGATTATTGCCGGACAAGGGCAGGCCTTCTTCCCCATGAGTTCGTTCACTCCTGGAACGGCAAATACCGAAGGCCGCTCGGATTGGCAACCGGGGATTTCTCTACGCCGATGAAGGATGATCTTCTCTGGGTGTATGAGGGATTGACGGAATATCTTGGTGCGATTCTTACTGCCAGGTCCGGCCTTCTTAATCCCGAAGAGTACCGTGACGACCTTGCAATGGTTGCAGCCCGATTAGACACGCGCCCCGGCCGCACATGGCGCCCTTTGCAGGATGCCAACGATGAAGCGCAGATCCTCTATTCGTCGCGCGGCGAGTGGGATTCCTGGCGCCGCGATGTTGATTTTTACGATGAGGGCTACCTTATCTGGCTGGAGGCGGATGTCACGATTCGCGAACTTACGAATGGCAAGAAGTGTCTCGATGATTTCTGCAAAGGCTTTCATGGGGGAAAAAGCGGCGGACCTGAGTTAAAGCCGTATACGTTTGAAGATGTCGTAACATCGCTCAATGAGATCGCGCCGTTTGACTGGAAATCATTTTTTCTGAAGAGACTTCAGTCGACAGAACCTCGCGCCCCATTGGGTGGAATCGAAAGAGGCGGCTGGAAGCTGGTGTATCGAGATACTTTGAATGCAGTCCAGAAATCAGCAGAGACTGTTCGAAAAACCGTCGACTTGCGATATTCGCTCGGCATCTTGCTCGGAGAAGATGGAACTATGAAAGACGTGATTCCGGGATTGCCGGCCGCAAAAGCAGGGCTTGCTCCTGGAATGAAACTCATAGCAGTCAACGAAAGACAATTTACCAAAGAGATTCTCCGCGATGCGCTGAGGCTTGGGACTCAAAATTCAAGGCCGCTCGAATTCCTGGTGGAGAATGGAGAATTCTACCGGACATATTCGCTGGATTACCATAGCGGTGAACGATACCCTTACCTGGAGAGGGAGATTGCGAAAACGGATCTGTTGGGTGCAATCATAAAGCCGACTGGGGCATCTCCTTCGAATTCAGAAAACAAAAAATGACTTGCGCGGTATCGGTTATCGATACAACGATCAAGTTATCCCACTCCCATCCATATTCAGAAAGGAGCGTATCATGAGCGAAGCAGTGATTCATGAGGTCAAAGACACAACCGCCAATCCGGCGCCGCTGGGATTGCTCGCCTTTGGCATGACAACCGTTCTGTTGAACATGCACAATGCGGGATTCTATGAATTCAACAGCATGATTCTGGCCATGGGAATTTTCTACGGAGGTCTTGCTCAGGTCATTGCAGGGGCCATGGAGTGGAAAAAAAACAATACGTTCGGCATGACCGCTTTTTCTTCCTACGGATTCTTTTGGCTCATACTCGTTGCACTCATTGTGATGCCCAAGCTTGGATGGGCAGAACCTACCTCAAAAGCTGGAATGGCGTGTTTCTTGTCCGCATGGGGAGTCTTCACACTGCTGATGTTTGTCGGAACGTTGAAACTCTCGCGCGCCTTGCAGGTCGTATTTGCCTCCCTTACTCTCCTCTTCCTTCTTTTGGCGATCGGAGAAACCATGGAGAGCGCAGGCATGAAACAGTTTACGGGATTGGAAGGGATTTTCTGCGGACTCTCAGCGTGCTACACAGGAATTGCCCTGGTGCTCAACGAGCTCTTTGGAAAGCCGGTTATGCCGCTCGGTCTCGTGAAAAAGTGATTGCTGAAATTGGTGGGACGTTACAGGAAACCGTGCGAAGCGGACGAGAGGAATTCCGGGATCTTTGTTTCAATGAGCAGCTTATGCATCTTTGACCCCTTCCTGCCAGGCCTCATGAACCAGGGACCCAGTGACTCTCGGAAAGGTCCATCATCCCTGTGCAGCGCGCTTGCTCTTACCGGAATTTAGCCTGCTGGCATATGCCGGATACATGAGGTCAAGACACTCAGGGCACATGCTGTGTGAGAGTTTCGGAGAGCCGTTGTCGACGAGGTACTTTTCAATCGGGAGCCATTGCCCGTCTTCATTTCGGTATTTTTTGCAGTTTGCGCAAAGCGGAAGAAGAGTTTCGAGATTGCTGATGTGTTTTCTTTCGTCTTGTTCGTGCTTGATAATTCTCACGAAGCCGTAAATGAGAAAGCATATTCCCACGACGTCCGTCATGTTTCCAATAATGGCGAATGCAAGCTCAAAAGGATAGGGAGCCAATCCGAATACGGAAGAAAGGCGAAAGGCCGGATGCTCCAGAGACATGTCGCAAATACGCCCGACTGAGAGAAACAGAAAAGCGGGAAAAATCGGCCTCAAGGAGTAGAAGTGTTTCCTTTCTCTTAAGAGGAAAACAAATGCACCGATCAGGAGAACAAACGACGTAAAATCCAGAAAGAAGGCAACTGACATAAGGCTCACTCAATATGGTAAGATCTGAACTGCTGACCCGCTGAATTGTACCCCTCTTCCCTCAATGTAATTTGGACTCGTTGCCTCTAGATCGGTTTAAGCGTTTCAGCCTTTCACAGCCCTGTGAAAGGAATTCTGCGAACGGCAGATGCAGGTCGTCAACCGAGAAGAAAAACAGTTCTTCATACCATCGCAAACACGCTTGAACCCGCAAGATTCTCAGAACAAATCGTGATTTAGTATAGGGCGAGGTCTAATCGGCGTCGACAGACACGCGGGTTTTTGGTGAGGTTAAGTACATTGACGCCCGGACTTGAGCTGATACGTACAGTTTAGGATCCCGACATGGTCGGAACTATCCTGTTGAACAGTGGGGTAATTCGACAGGAGAATTACTGCGATTGCTCCGGATTTCCGATAAGCGGGTGTGCCCTCGCGCAGACTCGAACTGCGATCAGAAGTTTAGGAAACTCCCGTTCTATCCTGTTGAACTACAAGGGCAATAACTATTTCGATCAATTTACTCAAATCGGCCTCGAATTTCAATTCGTCCCCGGAGGGATCGGTGTTCAGCGATAAAGATGATGCCGTTGGAGATAGACCTCTACTTCGCTGGGAACCAAGTATCGGATTGATCCACCCGCACGAACTATGTGTCGGATCTGTGAGGATGAGATATCGATCTTGGGCACGGCAACAAATCGCACCTTGTCCCGGCTTGATCTCTTGAGCACCGAGATCTTTGTGTCCGCCCGATTCATGACGACTAACGTGGCCAGTTGAAGTATCTGCAGAGGATTCCTCCATGTGTGGAATTCCGGATAATTGTCTGCGCCAATGATAAGAAAGAGTCTGCTTCCGGGGAACTGTGCATGAAACGCGACCAGTGTGTCGACGGTGTACGAGTTCCCCCTCCTTGTCAATTCCTCATCCGAAGTAGCGAACACCGGATTATTCCTGATGGCGGCTCGCACCATTCTCGATCGATGCAGAGCAAGTTTTTCTTCGCCCTTGCGTTTGTGCGGCGAGATATACGAGGGAACAAAGTACACCCTATCCAGTTTAAGCTGCTCGCACACATGTTGAGCAACAATGAGATGTCCCACATGTGGAGGGTTGAACGTTCCACCGAATATTCCTATTCGCTTCGCTTTAGTTTTTGTCATGCTGTCTCACGATATCTCTTGATATACTTTCAGAGTCTTCCGCGCGGTCTCACGCCACGAAAAAAGCTTCGAGCGGCTCTTCCCTCGTTCAACCATTGATGTCCGCAGCGCGGGATCCCGAAGCAGGTCTATCATCGCTTCTCCAAACATGCCATGGTCCCCCGATTTGCAGATGATTGCAGCATTCCCGACAACTTCAGGCAGCGAGCCCGCATCCGAAACAATCACCGGTACGCCGCACGCCATCGCCTCCAGCGCAGGCAAGCCGAATCCTTCATAAAGCGACGGCAGGACAAACATTTCTGCCCCTTTGTAGGCGAGGATGAGTTCCTCGTGGGAAAGCCGCCCCAGTATTCTTACGCGTTCTGACAACGAGGCACTCTGGATGAGTTTTTGCACACCGGCATCACCATCCAGAGTTCCTCCCACAATGACGAGCTCGATATCGGGAAATAGCGATCGTGTTTCGTTGAACGATTGCAGAAGTACGCTGAGCCCCTTGTGAGGCTTTGTGTTCCCTACAAAGAGTATGTAGGGCCGTTCAAGATGATATTTTGCCCTAAAGTCTCCCACTTGCTGGTGGGATATCTCCCGATGAAATTCCTCCGAGACCCCGAGATGAATCGGAATGATTTTCTCTTCCGGGACCCGGAACGACTGAAGGATATCACGTTTGGTGAATTCGCTGTCAGTGATGACAAAACGCGAGTCGTGAATCGCATGCCATATCATTCCAAACGAATACGATCGCTGGAGGATCGAAAAGATTTGAGGAAATTTTAAATGGATAAGGTCATGGATCGTTACAACAGATCTGCCCTTGAGACCGATTGGAAGCGTGTAATGGGGGGAATGAAACACAGAGACATTTCTCTTGTTAATTTGACGTCCGAACTGGAAAACTTCTCCTATCGAGTACTTCCCGTATGGCGCGACAGCCGATTCCCAGCCGGCAGGAAGAGTGACGGTCCGCGAATCCTCCGGCGAGAAATAAATCAAGAAGGGACGGGAGACCTTCATGGCTGCATATTCCGTTATCAGGGAGCGGATATACGTTCCAATTCCAAAATCATTGTACTTTCTTGCGTCAAATGCAGTAAGAGACATTCAAATAGCAGGTTCAGTTCGTCAAACGAGCCGGCATTTTGTCTAAACACGGGGTGGCCGGGGCTCTCATCATTTTGAAATCGAGTTCAATATACCACAAATCTTTTTTTAAGGTAAGGGGTAAGCAACGAATATATTGCAGCCGCCTGAGAATTATCACCCGGGCCCTCATTCGGCGGTGCTAGAGCCCGGATCCCCGCCGGAAGCACGCGGTAAGTCAATCCCCGAGATGCATTCTTGCAGGACCACCATATCGCGGATCCATTCATCGACAACTCAAAATCATGATCCTGCAACACCTTCGGGCATCCCGCATTCTTGATTCACCTGATCATTTTTAGTATTATGATGCACCTATGACAGCCAGTGAAGAATTGCTCCCTCATCTGCCGCAGCAACTGAGACCCCGTTCTGTCGCCATAAATTCGTTGTTTCTTTTCGCTTTTCAAGTCATCACGAAGATCCTCGCACTTGTCGCCTCCATCGTTCTCGCCAACCACTACAATACATTGCTTTTCGGCCAATACAATATCGGGTTTGCCGTTGCAGCGTTGTGCGCTCCGTTCGCCGACATCGGAATGGAATTCTTTTTCCTTCGCGAAACGGCACGGAACAGGCCGTCGGATCTTCGGGATCAGTTCGGCGTAGTGCTTGCGAGCAAGTTGGCATTCGGATTCTTCACGACGATTCTGATCACCATCGTCGCGTTGTTCCTGAGCTCTTCGACGCATGAAGAATTTCTGGTCATCGTCATTGCGGGCTTGATAACTATCGCGCGAGGCATCGCTCAAACGTTTACGACAACGATGCGCGGATTCAATCGCGCAGATCTGGAAGCGGGCCTGTTATCATTTTCGAGGTTTTTGGATTTTCTCGTCATCATTGTATGCGTGGAGTTCGATCTGCCTATTCTCACGCTGCTTCAGGCGCTGCTTCTCTCGAACGTGCTAAGCCTCGTAATCATTTATTCGGTTCTTCATGCCCGATTTCTGCGTCCCACGTTCAATCAATTCAAGAGCACCTTCACACTGTTTTTCAAAGGAGCGCTTCCTTTCGCTCTGACCGCCCTGATGACCAGCATTTATTTCAATCTCGACACAGTGCTCGTCGCCAAATTCATAAATGATGGAGCGGCGGGTATTTACCGGGCCGCCTACAATCTTATCCTCCCTTTATTGATGGTATCGACCGCTGTCAGCGGCGCCGTGTTTCCATTTGTCAGTCAGCAATTCAAAAAGAACCCCCTCGAAGTTGCGGACGTGGTCATGAAAAGCGCGGCGGTGCTATTCATGATCAGCCTTCCTTGCGCGGTCATTACAACCGCTCTGTCGGACGATATCATCAGACTTCTCTTTCGCCGGGAATATGCGGAATCGGCAACCGCGCTGAGAATTCTCATCTGGTTTATCCCGCTGGGATTTACCACGAATCTGTTCGGATATGTGCTCGGCGCGATGAACGAACAAAAGGTCGTTCTCAAGATCGCCATCGTCAATGCACTCTTCAATATTGGAAGTAACCTCTTGATCATTCCCAGGTTTGCCCAAAACGGCGCTGCCGTCACAACGGTTGCCACTGAACTGCTCGGCCTGAGCATTCTCTATTATTGCTTAAAAAAGAGAAATGTCAGGATCGTAGAGCGTAAGCCTTTTACAAAAGTGATCATTGCGTCCGCACTGCTCATTCCTTTCTTGCTCATGCCGGTGAATTTCCCGGTGATAGCGAAGCTATGCGCCGCCTGCGGACTGTATGCCGGTTTCCTCTGGGCAGTCGGCGGATTCGGGGAATACAATTTTGGATTTCTGCTAAAATTGCGAGGCCGTAAATGAACCTATCCACCTTCCATGCCAACCGGTTTGTTGCCGACGCTTCCAAGACGCGCGCGATGCAGCGGCGATATGTCGGATACTTTAAGGCCGGAGAAACAGTCGTCGACCTGGGGTGCGGCGAAGGAGTTTTTCTCGGACTGCTCCAGGAAGCGCGGGTTAAAGGAGTCGGCGTTGACTTGACTGCGGCATTCGTCGACAAGATCAATGAAAGAGGAATTGAAGCTCATTGTGCTGATGTCTTTGAATTCCTTCGCTCTCACCCGAACAGTTTCGACGGCGTCATCGCGAGCCACCTTATAGAACACTTTCCGGCTGCGCAAGGCCTACAACTGCTTCAGGCAATGCATGATTCGCTCCGCGGCGGGGGAAGAGTCATTCTCGTCACGCCCACATACAGAGATCTTCTTGTAGGCGGCGAAAGATTTTGGCTCGACATCACGCATGTCCGTCCCTATCCCCTGCTCCTCCTGACGTCATTGTTCGAGCATCTGGGACTCGAGGTCATTGACTCCGGCGCCGACCCAAATACAAGAATAAGACCAGGCATCCTTCATCCCCGAAGCGCGCTGAGATACTGGATCGCAAAACTTCGGTTCGGCAATCTTTATGATGTGGGAGACACTTTCATCGTTGGGAAAAAAGTCAGCCCATGAATATCGCCATCGACGGCAGAACCATTGCCAAGAACAAAACGGGGGTGGGGACATATGCACATCGGCTCGTTCGCGCTCTCCTGCAATCCGATACGGTAAATAACTATTATTTGTTTTTGATAGAGCCAGATGAGGAACTCGCAGGACCCAATCTTACAAAAATAATGATCGTGGGTTACGAACGGGCGATCCTCAACCGGTATTGGGAAAACTTCATCCTTCCAAAAGAAATCGCGAAGTACAATATCGATATCTTTTTTGACCCCGCGTATGCGCTCCCCTTCTTTGTCCGGTTCGGAAGGTTTCTCTCAAGAATCCGCCTTCCTGCAAGGCTGGGCTATTTCTTCAATTCAAACCGTAAAGTGAAATACGTTGTAACGATTCATGATGTTATTTCGCGCATTTATCCTGAGCATTTTACTTCGAAAATGCGGATGTGGCAGCGATTCTTTTTGTGGAATGCTCAGGGGGTCGCAGACCGGGTGCTTGCGGACTCTCAGTCGACGAAACGGGATATTTTGCGATTCTATCGAGGATATGGTGATCGCGTGACGGTCATTTACCCCGAGCTCAATGACAAGCTCAAAGTGATCACGGATAAGGTCATTTTGGAAAGTGTTCGATCACAATATTCGCTGCCAGAAAAATACATCCTTTATGTGGGTACGATTGAGCCGAGAAAAAATGTGGAGGGAATTGCCGCCGCGTATGCGCGGCTTCCGAAGGAAGTCCAAGCTCAATACGACCTCGTCATCGGCGGGAACGTGGGATGGTATGCGGAGGAGATTTTCACAAAGATTAAGTCTCAGAATCTCGAAAACCGGATTCATTTCATAGGGTATGTCGACGATAATTCCCTTCCGGCTCTCTTCACTCTTGCTAGTCTCTTTGTCTTCCCGTCATTTTATGAAGGGTTCGGGTATCCGCCGCTTGAAGCGATGGCGTGCGGGGTTCCTGTCATCTGCTCCAGCACATCGTCGCTTCCGGAAGCCGTGGGCGATGCGGCGCTCCTGGTTGACCCGTCAAACGTCGCACAGATTGCGGATGCAATGAATAATATTCTTGCGAACAAACAGTTGGCGGACAAATTGCGCGCGAAGGGTTTTGAACAAGTGAAATTGTTCAATTGGAGAAAGTGTGCGGAAGAAACGCTGAAGGTGTTCGAAGAAGTAACGCAGGACAGGTAGGCTCTTTGTTATGCAGTCATCTGGATAGTGCACCTCATATTTTCATCTCCTTCATCACTGTCCCCAGATCTTTATCCCCCCTCCCAGAAAGATTTACTATCACCACCTGCTGAGCCGGCATTGCTGACGCTTTCTTGACGGCATATGCAATTGCGTGGGCTGATTCGAGAGCCGGAATGATTCCCTCAATTCGCGATAGGAGCAGCAGGGCATCGAGGGACTCTTTGTCTGTGATCGAGACGTACTCAACGAGTTTCTGGTCTTTCAGAAAGCAGTGTTCCGGGCCCACGCCGGGGTAGTCCAGCCCCGCCGAAATGGAATGAGCCAGTTGCACTTGCCCGTTCTCATCCTGAAGGAGATATTGCATCGCTCCATGCAGGACACCCCGTTGACCCAGGGCTAAGGCGGCGGAATGTTTTCCCGATTCCAATCCAAGACCAGCGGCCTCGACCCCGATGAGCTTTACACCGGGGACGTCTCCCAAAAACGGATAGAACATTCCCATCGAATTACTTCCGCCCCCCACACATGCAACGATGGCATCAGGTAGCTTGCCTTCAGCGGCAAGGATTTGCTGTCGCGCTTCCTTCCCGATCACCGATTGGAAATCTCTCACCATCATCGGATACGGGTGCATACCGACGACGGAGCCGATGATGTAAAATGTCGTGTCGACATTCGTTACCCAATCACGAATAGCTTCGCTCGTGGCATCCTTCAGAGTTCTGCTGCCCGAAGAGACCGGCCGAACCTCGGCGCCGAGAAGTTTCATCCGGTAGACGTTCGGCGCCTGCCGTTCCATGTCCTCCTCCCCCATATACACAACGCACTGCAATCCAAAAAGGGCGCAGACAGTCGCCGTCGCCACGCCGTGCTGTCCTGCACCTGTTTCAGCAATGATCCTTTTCTTCCCCATCCTTTGCGCGATGAGGATCTGTCCAACAGTGTTGTTGATCTTGTGAGCCCCGGTGTGACAGAGGTCTTCCCTTTTGAGGTAGATCCTTGCACCCCCGGAGTGTTTCGTCAGACGTTCGGCAAAATAAAGAGGAGTTTCGCGCCCCACAAAATTCTTCAGATAGTAATGATACTCATTTTGAAAATCAGGGTCGTCCCGGAATTTCAGATAACACGACGTCAGCTCTTCGACGGCCGGAAGAAGAGTCTCGGGAATGTACCGACCCCCGTAGGGACCGAAATGTCCGGATACGTCGGGAAGATCGTACGGAAATGGGTTTGCGCTATCGCCTGTCATGAGTCAATTGATCCGCTTGTTCGTTCGCTGTCCTGGCTCTCTTGATGAAGCTTTCGATCTTTTGGCGATCTTTCTTTCCGGGGCTCGCCTCAACTCCGCTGCTGACATCAACTCCATACGGCCTTGCTTTCCGGACAGCAATTGCGACATTTTCCGGAGTCAAACCGCCTGCAATAATTATTTTACCGAAAGAGTTTGCCTCGCTGCCGATTTGCCAATCAAACACTTCGCCTGTCCCGCCAAATTCTCCATCCCGATAAGTATCAAGAAGAAAGGCGTCTGCATTGAACCTTCTGAGTTCCTGAACCGAGGCGGCGTTTTTGATGTGAATCGCTTTGAAGACCTTCCTCGAATACCCTGAGATCTCGGAAGGAGCTTCATTTCCCGAGAACTGAATCGCCCCCAGATTCAACTTCTCCATCGCGTGAAGCACTTCTTTTCGATCCGGATTCACAAACACTCCCACCGTTATGATCTTCGGGGGGAGTTTCGCAATAATCACAGCGGCCTGTTCGACTGAAAGATATCGCTTGCTTCCATGATAAAAATTAAAGCCAATCGCGTCGGCGCCGGCTTCTACGGCGATGAGGGCATCCTCAAGTCGCGTTATTCCGCATATTTTGATGAAAAGGCCGCTCATCTCAGTCTCAGACCGGGGCCCGGAGCAATTCGTTGAGCGCCTTCACCCGGTTCTCTTGCATCATGAGATGCTCTCCGACGAGGATCGCATCAAAGCCAGCCTGCCGCAGCAAATCGACATGGTGGGCGTTTCGTATGCCGCTCTCGCTCACCGCGATCGTAGAATTTGGAATGAAACGCTTCAGCATGAGCGATGTCTCGAGGGATACTTCGAACGTATCGAGATCCCGGTTGTTGATTCCGATAATCGTCGCCCCGCATTGCACAGCCCGGTCTATTTCACTCTTCTTGTGGCATTCCACCAGACAGTCAAGATCGAGGTCCCGGGCGAGAGCCATGAACCGGAGAAGTTCAGACTCCCGAAGAGCAGCGACAATCAGCAGGATAGCGTCGGCGCCCATTGCCCGTGACTCGTATATCTGGTAGTCATCGAGGATGAAGTCCTTTCGAAGAACCGGAAGCGTGCTCCGATCCTTCACTCGACGGAGATGATCGGGGCTGCCGAGGAAATATTTCTCGTCGGTCAATACCGAGATCGCCTTAGCGCCTCCCTTTTCATAATCCCCCGCGATTGTCTCCGGCTTAAAACTCTTCGCAATGATTCCCTTGGAAGGAGACGCCTTTTTGATCTCGGCGATGCACGCAAGTTCGTCCTGTTCGTGCGAACGAATCGCGTCTGCAAAGCCCCGGCTCGGGGCGACGCCTTCAAGCGATTCCACGATTGATAAAAGGGATATCGTTTGCTTCCTGGCCGCAACCTCGATACGCTTGTGCTCGAGTATCTCTTTCAGTTTACTCACTGTCTTCCTCTGTCGGCGCGGCTTTGGTGATCTTCACTTTTACCTGGCGAATCCGGCGTTCGTTCTTCTTGACGACAATGAACGTTAGGTTTTCGAACGCAATCTCCTCGAACAATTCGGGGATGCGGCCCGTTCTTTTATGAAGAAAGCCGCTGATGGTCTCGTAATCGACATCGTCGGGAATGGAGGAGTGAAATTTTTCGTTAAAGTCATGGATGCTCATTCCTGCATTGACCAGCACGGAACCGTCCAGCGATGTCTCGACATCCCGATGGTCTTCATCGTACTCATCGCGTATTTCCCCGACGATCTCCTCAAGGATATCTTCCATCGTGATGATTCCTTCCGTTCCCCCAAACTCATCGATCACGATCGCCATGTGCTGTTTTTTGGTCTGAAGCTCGCGCAAGAGAAGACTGATCTTTTTCGATTCCGGCACAAAGTACGGAGGGCGGACGATATCCTGAAGGATGATAACATCCCGGTGTTCGAACATGCTGAGAAGGTCTTTCGTGTACACGATACCGATGATATTGTCGATCGTTCCCTGGAACACCGGCACCCGCGAATAGCCTTCGTCAATGACAACCCGGATCAGTTTCTCTTTCGGTACTGAAAGCTCCACCGCCACGACGTCGGTCCGGGGCACCATGATCTCCTTGACGGTCGTGTCGGTAAACGCCAGAACGCTTTCAATGAGTTCATGCTCAGTCGGATCAATCGCCCCCGTTCGCCTTCCTTCTTCCAGCAATTCTTTGATATCATCCGCGGAATACTTCTGGCGGCGTCTCTTTGACGTGCTCAAGAGACGGGCAATAAATGAGTCCAGATACGGATGAGCTTTGGCTCCGCTCCCTTTGTCGTCGCTTTCCTTCATCAATTCCCCTTGAAACGAGTTAACGCTTGCAATAATTTCGGTTCGGGTTCGAGCAATCGCATAGTTAGTTGGTCATTTCGATGAGCGCCTGGAGTTTCTTCGCGGCTTTGTGAGAATCGATCGCATCTTCCGCCAGTTTCACGCCATCGTGGATTGTTTCCGCCAGGCTTGCCACACAGAGCGCTGCGCCGGCATTCAATACTGCGATATCTCTCCGCTGATCCTTCTTCCCCGCCACAATGTCACGTACGATGTCCGCATTGAAATCCGCGTCCCCGCCCGCGACATCTCGAAGCGATGAGGACGGGAATCCGACTGCCGAGTAATGAAATTCGTAGGAAGAAACTTTGCCGTCTTTCAACTCGCTGATAAACGTCTTTCCGATCGTCGATATTTCATCGAGTCCCCCTTCCCCGTGAACCACCATGGCGCGCTCGGATCCCAATTCGAGGAGCACCCGGGCAAGGGGTTCGGTGAGGCGGCTGTCGAAGACGCCAAGAACCTGCCGGCGGGCTCCGGCGGGATTCGTCAGCGGACCCAGGATATTGAATACGGTCCGGATGCCGAGCTCGCGGCGAACCGGCGTCGCAAATTTCATCGCGCCGTGCATCATGGGAGCAAAGAGGAATGCGATACCGATTTCATCCAGGCACTTCTCCACTTTTTCCTTCGGGACTTCGATATTCACACCAAGCGCTTTCAGGACGTCGGCGCTTCCGCAGCGGCTTGAAATCGCCCGGTTGCCGTGTTTCGCGACAACTGCCCCCGCCGCCGAAGCTACGATCGCAGCAGCCGTAGAGATGTTGAACGTTCCAAGCGAATCCCCGCCGGTACCGCACGTATCGATAACATTCTCTCTCTTTGTCACAATCTTAGTTGCCTTTTCGCGCATCGCCTGTGCGCATCCAGCGATCTCGCCGATAGTCTCCCCTTTCAGCCTCAGGGCGGTCAAAAAGGATGCTATCAGCGGCTCGGAAGCGTTGCCGGACATAATCTCGCTCATGGCCTCGTACGCTTCCTGGTGCGAAAGATCCTTGCGTTCAATTAGTTTGTGGAGTGATTCGCGAATCATGAGAAATAATGTAACGGTTGGCGGCCTGAGAATCAATTTGAGCCGGAAGTCTCCAATTGTCCCTGGTGATTATAGAGGACTTCTTCAAGGAAGAGACCTTGCGGCGGCGCCGCCATACCAGCTTTGCGGCGATCTTTCGCATCGATCACATCCCGGAATTCTTCCAGCGTGAGATATCCTCTGCCGACATCGACGATCGTTCCAACAAGAGCGCGGACCATTCCATGCAGGAATCTGTTTGAACGGATCCTAAAAACGAGCATAGCCGGTGACTGAACGTCCCATCGCGCTTCGAAAACGTTGCATAGATAATTATCGACGCCGGAATTCGCGCGGCAAAAAGATTGAAAATCCTTCGTGCGGACAATGACCCCGCACGCCTGATTCATGAGTTCAAGATCGAGCTGATAAAAGAGCTGCCAGCAGAATCTCCGATCGATCGCCGTAGGATTCCGGGAGATAAGATAACGATAGGTCCGCTCGCGTGCGCTGTACCGGGCAGAGAAATGATCCTCCACCTCATCAACATTGTGAACGACGATGTCATCGGAAAGCAAGCCATTGAGGGCCCGACGAAGATCGTTCGTTGAAATAGTCGCCTCGATTTTGAAGTTCGCCACTTGGCCTCGGGCGTGAACTCCGGCATCGGTTCTTCCGGCTCCAGTGATCACGACATATTCGTCGGTTACCGTGCGCAGGACCGACTCAATTTCCGCCTGGACCGACCTTCCGGCAGCTTGGCGCTGCCATCCGACAAAATCCGTCCCGTCATACTCAACAATAATTTTAATATTTCTCATAGTTTCCTCACCAATAAAAAAGCCCCTCTTCATCGGGGCTTGATAATCCTCACTGATGGATTGAGGATCAGAATCGTTGGGTGTAGGTCAGTTTGAGTCCGTCGATCCGTCCGAGCCCGGTAATGGAATTTGGCTCCAGCTGCCAGCTCCCCATGCTTTCTTCAAGCGCCCGGTTGTAGTGCCGAACCAGACGCGCGGCACTGATGGCGCTGATGATGTGATTGACAACCACGGCGCCGATGACGAATCGCGAGTTATCGAAAACTTTGGCGCTCGATATCCGCAACGAACGAAACCTCTGCCGGTCAACGTCGTTATCCCATTTCCAATAGTACCCTTGCGCGGGATCATAGACCTCGGCAAGATTCCTGTCTTGAAGTTTCTTCTCGTTGTAGGTGTAGACGTCCTGAAAATTGCTGACATTGACAAAGAATTGATCATCTTTTCCGCCCATGGCTACGCCGGCATGCGATACTGCATATGCCCTCGAATCGGCCTGAATCCAGCTGCCGTATTGCTGAAATGAAATGTATGTCAGCCAGAGTGCGGCCTCCGCCCCCAGTGAATACCTCCCGGTCCCAAAGTCTCCCGCGTAGAGTTCCCCCATTCCCGGCAGCAGCAGCGAGTAGAAGATGGCCGTGCTTTGGCTTTTCCTCTGCGAGCTCACGGCATTGTCTGCCATTGCCGTACTGTTCACGGGATGCTCGGGAACCGGCGCCAGCAATTCCTCTCGGAGGTTTTGTATCGAATTCTGTCCCTGCAATGATGAGGCGATCAAAAAGGAGATGACGATAACGGAGATTGTGGGTTTCACGACTTCCTCGCTTGAAGTAAGGTAAAAGAGAGTTCCTGGTGAACTAGATTACTCGATTGTACCAAGACTCGTTCTTCCTCCAGTTGATTGTTCGTGAACTAGGCAGCTGCGGCCTCAATCGAGGCCGCTTCTTGTTTATCATTGCGTTGAATTTCTTCCTCGACAACTCCAATGCATCCCTCCGCGACACGTTCTTCCAGCCGAACACGCACGAGCGAATTTACGAGTGACGACTGATACGGGACGAACACTCGCACATAATTATCTGTGTACCCCGAGAGCATATTCGCCTCGACCGTCCCTTCCAAAAGGACGAGCCGGCTCGAATTCAATTGTGCGAGCTGGAAGGAATGCTTCTTCTGCTCGCCGAGAGTCCTCAGCATCTGGCTCCGTTTGTAGCGAATGCGCGGCTCTACACGGCCGCTGTACTGCAATGAGGGCGTATTGGGACGCTCGGAATAGGTAAACACGTGGAAATAACTTACGGGCAGGGCGTGAAGGAACTCAAACGATCTGGCGAAATGGGAATCCGATTCGCCGGGGAAACCGACAATAACATCCACGCCAATCCCCGCCTCGGGCGATTTGTCTCGTATCTTTTCAACAAGATTGCGGTAATCGGAGGTCGTATACCGACGGCGCATAGAGCGAAGAATCTCATCATTTCCGCTTTGCAGCGGGATATGGAAATGATTGCATATTTTATTTGACGATGCCCAATGGTTCAAGAGCGATTCGTCCAGAAGATTGGGTTCGATGGAGCTGATCCGAATCCTCTCCAGTCCATCCACTTCTTCCAGCTTCTGTAAGAGCTCAAGAAGGGACGAACCTTCCTTCTTTCCATAGTCCCCCACATTCACGCCGGTGAGAATTACTTCCCGGTATCCCTGTGCCACCAGCGATTGGGCGTGTGCTACAGATTCGGAAATTGCCTGGCTCCTGCTTTTCCCTCGGGCAAGGGGGATCGTGCAAAAAGAGCAATTGAAATCGCATCCATCCTGGACTTTAAGAAATGCGCGCGTCCGGCCGTCAATCCCGCCTGAGCTCGCCGGGCCGAAATCAGTAGCTTCAGCAATGGGCGAAACGGCAATCCGAGGAGTTCCGTCTTTGATAAACTGGCCGGCGTGATCAAACAGGCGGAATTTTTCACTGGCGCCCAACACGAGGTCGACTCCGTCGATAGACGCTATTTCTTCGGGTTGAAGTTGTGCATAGCAGCCAAGAACAACAACGTAGGAATTCGGGGATTGACGAAGGGCCCTGCGAACCAGCTGCCTGCATTCGCGGTCGGCCCTTTCTGTGACGCTGCATGTATTAACAACGCAGACGTCGGACTCTTCTTCGAATGGGACGACGCGATAGCCCCGATCGGCAAACTGCCGTTCGAGGCTCGCAGTCTCAGCGTAATTGAGTTTGCAGCCGAGGGTGTGGAAAGCTACTCTTTTCATCCGTCAAGGATACTTCGAGTGTAAAAAGAGAGTCCCGTTCGCCGGGACTCTCTTTGACTTCTTCTCTGCAGATTATTGAACAGATGTCTCGGCCGCTGCGCCGCGTTCGTCCCCGGAGGTGGCGGCAGTCATCGAATCCCGCAAAGTAATCGGAGGAAGCTTGTGTTTGGTTACATAATCGTCGACAAGCTTCTGCTCTTTTCCGCGCAGATACTCGACCACCGAAAGGACAATCTTCTTGCTGTCGCGATCGAACTCAATCACGGTCAGCGGGAGCGAGTCGCCCATCTGGAATGCTTCTGCGATATTCTTGATCGGCGTCTGAGATAGCTGAGAAAGCGGGACAAATCCGTCGACACCGAGGGGGAGTTCAACAATCACACCCTTCTCGATGATCCTGACGACCTTTCCCTCGACTTCCGTGCCTACCTTGTAGGATGTCGCAAATGCTTCCCACGGGTTATCGTTCAGCTGTTTGTGCCCGAGAGAAATTCTCCGCTGATCCACGTCGACGCCCAGGATGACGACATCGATGGAATCTCCTTTTTTCACGACTTCGCCGGGATGGCGGATCTTCTTGGTCCACGAGAGGTCGGAAATGTGGATGAGGCCATCGACTCCCTGCTCAAGTTCCACAAAAACGCCGAAGTTCGTAAGGTTCCGGACGATGCCGGTGTGCTTCGAGCCCACAGGATATTTCTGGAGCAGCGACAACCAGGGATCCGGTTCGAGCTGCTTGATGCCCAGAGATATCTTTTTGTTATCCTTGTCCAGCGAGAGAATGACCGCATCGATCATCTGTCCCATCGAAACGATCTGCGACGGATGCTTGACATGCTGGGTCCAGCTCATCTCGGAAATATGGATAAGGCCTTCGATTCCCTTTTCAATCTCGATGAATGCGCCGTAGTCCGTCAGCGAGACCACTTTGCCGTTGACCTTCGTTCCGACAGGATACTTGTTTTCGATATTTTCCCAGGGGTGCGGCTGGAGCTGCTTGTAGCCGAGAGAAATTCGCTTCTTCTCCTGATCGAAATCGAGAACGACGACGTTGATTGTCTGGTCGAGCTTTACTATTTCTGAAGGATGGTTGACGCGTCCCCACGAGAGGTCGGTAATATGCACAAGCCCGTCGACTCCGCCGAGATCGATGAAGACGCCGAAATCGGAAATTGCTTTGACCGAGCCCTCGAGAATCTGACCTTTTTCCAGGCTGCTGAGGATGGCTTTGCGCTGGTCGGCCATTTCCTCTTCTACGAGGATCTTGTGGCTGACGACAACATTTTCGGAGGGATGATTGATCTTCACGACCCGGAAATCCATTTCTCTGCCGATGAGAGCGTCGAAATCGCGGATCGGACGGACGTCAATTTGCGACCCCGGCAAAAATGCGTCAATGCCCATGAGGTCGACAACGATTCCGCCTTTGATCCTGCGGAGGCAGCGGCCCTTCAGGACCTCTCCCGAATCAAACGACCTGGTAACTCTTTCCCAAATACGCATGAAGTCGGCGCGCTTTCGCGACAAGACAAGCTGGCCATCCTTATCTTCGATGCTCTCGAGAAACACTTCAACTTCGTCGCCGATTTTAACATCATTGATATTCGGAAACTCATTAATCGGGACGGTCCCTTCGGACTTGAAGCCTATATCGAGCGCTACTTCGTTATCGCCAATATGTACCACACGGCCTTTAACGATCTCGCCTTGCGATATCTTGCCGAGGGTTTTCTCATAGAGAGCAGCAAGCTCTCTGAATTCCGATTCCGTGTATCCTTTTTCTTCCTGGAATACGGGGGGGGCTACATTGATTCCTTTAGACATTACAGCTCCTTCAGATCCTCACGACGGAGAACTCCTCGTCGCAATCCTCTAATGTGAACAGTCATCGGATTCACATCCAGAAAACGCGGGAGGAAACTATGTTAGGTGATTGAATGTGTTTATTATGATGACTATGAAACGTGACTCGGTACTGCAACACTCTGCTCGATGGCAGCCTTGATGCGCTCCATCAACCATTGGGGAGTCGAAGTGGCGCCGCTGACGCCGACCGTCTCGGCTCCCTGGAACCATTCAGGCCGGAGTTCCCTCTCGTCCTCGATAAAATATGTTTTGGGATTCTCTTCTTTTGCGATGTCGAAAAGAACCTTGCCGTTGGAGCTCTTCCTGCCTGCGACGAAGACCATCACGTCGTTCGCGCGAGAAAACTCCCGGAGCTTCTTGTCGCGCCCCGAGACCTGTCCGCAGATCGTATCTTTCGCGTGAAAGTCGATCGCCATTTCCTCGAACGTTCCAACCTCGAATTCCGCCTTGATGCGCGACTTGATCTCATCGCGAAGCGCGTAGAAGGTCGCTTTGTCCATCGTCGTCTGGGAAAAGAGCACCGTCTTCTTCGTCAGATCCAGTTTCGCGATCTCCGCAACGGACTTGATGACGACGGCAGTCCCATTGGTATGACCGACCAGCCCCACAACCTCCGCGTGATCCTTCTTCCCAAAAATGACGACCTGGTACCCGTTGTCGTAGAACTTTCGAATGCGCTCCTGCACTTTTGTAACAACAGGGCACGTCGCATCGATCAGTTCGATCCCGAGTTCCTTCGCTTTTCGAAACGTCTCCGGAGGTTCGCCGTGAGCCCTGATCAGGACTTTTGCATCCTTGATCGTATCGAGGTCCGCAAGGCTGATCGTCGAGAGGCCTCGTTCTCCGAGCCGCTCGATCTCGACCGGATTATGGATAATATCTCCGAGCGAGTAGAGTTTCTTTGATTCGTTGAGTTCCTGCTCGGCGATGTCGATCGTCCGCACAACGCCCCAGCAAAAACCCGAGTTCATATCGACCGTGACTTTCAGTGCAACTTCTCCTTTGCCTTCTTCACGATAAAATCCACTTGTTCCTGAACGGTCAGGGCCGTGGTATCTAGAACAACCGCATCTTCTGCCTTCAACAGGGGGCTGATAGTGCGATTTGAATCTTTTCTATCCCGCTCCACAAGCAGCTTTTCCAACTCTTCAATCTCCGCGGCGATCCCATTTGCTGCAAGCTCTTTGCTCCGTCGAACAGCCCGCTCCCGTGAGTGGGCAATCATGAAAACCTTGACATCGGCTTCCGGAAAAACCACAGTCCCGATGTCCCGCCCCTCCAGCACAATTCCTCCCCTCTTTCCCATCTCGCGCTGTTCCTTTACCATCAATTGGCGGACTTCCGATACCATACTTACGGCACTCACCGCCCCGGTGACGTCGGGTCTCCGGATTCGATCGCTGACATCCACTCCATCCAGCTTCACCTTGAAACCATCATCACCCGGAACCAATGCGATATGAGTGTTACGCGCAAGCTTCGCGATTGCCTTTTCGTCGCGTATATCGATTTCTTTTTCGATCACTTTCAGCGTCATCGCGCGGTACATCGCACCGGTATCGACGTGCAAATAGCCCAACTGCGAAGCAACGAGCTTCGCTGTCGTGCTTTTCCCCGAGGCCGCGGGTCCGTCGATGGCAATGATAAGTCGCTTCAATATTTCAAAATATGTCTGGGCTTAAAATATACCATTTTTTCAAAACGGAGGCAACTCCTTTTTCCTTGCCTAATTTGACTAGATAGCTTGATTCACAAGCTTTTCCCGCATACTTTCAACCCACGATGAGAAAGCTCACACATGCCGAGATTTCCGCAAAACGGATCCGGAAGGATGATGCCCTTACCCGGCCGCGGCTCCCCATTTATGCGATTGCCGACAACGTCCGGAGCCTTTACAACATCGGATCGATGTTTCGCACCTCCGACGGAGCACTGATCGAGAAGCTGTATCTCGCTGGTTTCACTCCCCATCCTCCCAGGAAGGAAATCGAGAAGACGGCCCTCGGCTCCACCGAAACGGTTCCGTGGGAATATTGCGAGGATGCTAGAACTGTGATTGCAGAACTCAAAAAGCGGAAGGTAAAGATCTGCGCAGTGGAATTAACGACCGGGAGCAAGCCCTATTGCGAGCTGCAAAAAAGCGACTTCCCCCTATGCCTCGTCTTCGGGAATGAAATAACCGGCATTTCCAAAGAGCTTATCGACGAAGCCGACATGGCAATCGAGATTCCGATGTTCGGAACAAAACAGTCGTTGAACGTCGCGGTTGCCTTCGGCATCGTTGTGTTTGATTGCGTCCGGATCCTCACGTCATCCTCTTAATCATAGGCGAGCGTAAAGAAATCTGTCTTCTCCAACGTGTGAATCCGTACCACGCCGGCCCGCACGAGGGTCGTGAGGATACGCGATGCCCGCCGCTCCGATACGTTGACGAGACGCGAATACTCTTTCACGTTGATGCGTTCATGAAGTTCGAGGTATTCGAAGAGCTTCCGCTCGTTCCCGCCGATCGAAATCTTCAAGGGGGGAGTATCTGTCCGTTCATCGCGGAGCACCTTAATGACTTCGCGGCTCGCCAGTACCGTCTTGTCGTTCACACGAATGAAAACCTTGTTCTCCTCACCGTCGTCGCTGCTCAGGAAATAATGCGGCTTGTCATCGCTCTCCTCCACCGACGCTGCAATCACATCCTTGCTGTCGAAAGGAATGATATCAATCAGCGGGGCAATGGGCGGATCGCAGAAATGATTGCCGGCGAGGTCGATGAGATTCATCTCCGTCTTCTCGC
>CAYLMV010000041.1:0-24332 GCA_964384415.1 uncultured Chitinophagaceae bacterium
TACCTTACCACGGCAGTTGATACGAGATATCTGCCATGATGGTATGGCGCACATCTCCGTTAATGCTGACGGCGTTCACCCACATGTCGGTGTACTTCATGTTGGAGTATTCGTATGTGAAGTTTATCGTCGTCGCCTCATGCACAAATCCGATGCCGAAGGAATAGACCGAATAGCCCACAGGTACTCCGTCGAACGGTGACCCTTCCGGCTGAAAAACCTCGGCCTGCTCGCGCGCACCGGCGCGAACCGCAAGCCACGTGAGCGGAGTAAATTCGGCTCCGATATGAAAGAGATTTGACGACAGCCAGGGATATGTTACCGAACCGTCACTGGCCGTGAATTTTGTCGATGCGTACGGCCGGATTTCATATTCCAATCCGAGACGAAGGTTCTCCCGCAGAGCGAAGGAGAGACCAACAGTTCCGCGCCACGGTATCATCGTCTTGTCTTTCCCGCTGACGTTTGCTGCTATTGAAGAACCAGTTGTGTCGGTCTGGACTTGCGCACTGAATGTGCGAGTTATCACAGTCGGCGGTTTGACAGAGAAACCAAAGATCACATGGCGGCTGCGATACGAGCCGCTCAAGGTGAATTCGGCCCCTCTGTATTTCGAGCTTCCAACGCTGCCAACTCGGTTGTAGATCGAATCGAGCCTGAAATATGAACTATAGATGATAAGTTTTCCGCGGTCAACGCGTGTCTGGAAGTCATCGCTCGAGCCATCCAACAGCATCCCGCTGACGCCGAGGGAGAATTCACCGGAAACGGCCATTGAGAAGGCAGCTCCGTACCCATAGATCGTTCCCAGGCGCGATTGCGATGAGAGATACCATTGGACTGGGATCGCGTTCGCCTCATCATTGTTCGGCGGAAAGTTCGTCGTGCCTTGTCTGACCGCGAGGATTGACGGCGACAAAACATTGTCGTTCTGGAAGAACCAGTCGAGATTCGCATACTCCACCGATCCTATGCCGGCAGCACATTTGAATTCTCCCATCGTAAATGGAACAGCCATGAACCCCTGGATCGGGCGGCCTCTGCTGGAGGAGTGGCTCCATCCCGGCACAATGTTGTCGTAGGGCCGCTGAACGGTGTCCCCCGCGTTGGCATACTTCACTCCGGCTTTTGTCGTATCCGGGTTGCTGAGATAGCCCGTGAGGCCTTCCATGAGGAGACTGAAGTTCGAATAGTATTTCAGCGGAGAATACTCCTGGTTCTGATTGAGGGAGGAACTGAATTGCTGACCGTTGAGCGTCACTTGAATCTCCTTTAGAGACTGAAGCGCTGACGGATCCTGAAACATCAGACTGATATCTCCCTGCACCCCTACAAAAATATTCCCCTCAGCCGCTGAACGCACAGACTGAGAAGCAAACTGGTCGATGCCCTGTATTGTCAGCGGGTGCCCAAAACCTTGTGCAAAGAGAGACCGCTCTGCAAATGTGAGCAATACGATTACGATGAAGGTGAAAACTGAAATCGATCGCTTCATTGTATTATCGCTCCAAGGCTTATTCGTTGAACGTCTCCGAGATAAGGCCCGATCGATCCATAACTGTAATCGAACGAAAGCATCACAGAGCCTATCGCCTGCTTCACTCCGCCCCCGAGTGTAAGCCCCTCATAATCGTAATTGAATTTATAGCCTGCTCTCAGCGCAAAGACTCCTGCATATTCATATTCGACTCCAAGATGTTCCTGCTGTTCATAATCATTCGGCTGGTACAGGTCGAAGGCAATTCCCACGCGGTTATCGTCATCTGCCAAAAGCAATGCATCTTTTCCAATGAAGTCAGCGGCGACCCCCCAACGAAAGAGCAATGGCACCGGGTTCGATTGTATTGCGTACTTCATGTTTTCCCCGAAGTTCTGCACCGACGCGCCGATTTGGATCGTCCGGTACCCGGTGTTATAATGTATTCCGAAGTCAAATATTACTCCGCTGGCCCACGTCTTCACCTTCTGAGAAGTGACTTGGTTCACCTGCGCCAAGACCATCTGTCCGTTGTAGAGAGATTCGTGGGCATATTTTACAGTCAAACCAGTCGAGAATCTGTCGGTAAGATTCCGGGCATAACTTAAGCCGACGAGATAACTGAAGGGATGAAACGTATTTCCGGTTAATCCCTGGTCATCCACCTGAGAGATGTAGGGGCGCCCAGCAATCGCCTCCTCGAACTCGCCATAATCAACATACTGGATCTGGAAGCCGATTCCTCCCAGGTTCCCTATCGGAGTTGCATAGGAAAGCGCACCCTGGCGCGTATCAAAAATCCATTTCACGAAAGTAGACGAGAATTCCGGATGTTCAACCATCGCCAGGCCGCTCGGATTCCAAAAAACCGCATCAGCCCCCGACGCCCAAACGCTGTACGCGTCACCCAATGCCGTCGCCCTGGCAACCGGCATCACCTCCAGGAATTCCATCGATGTACTTCCGACCTTCTGACAATATCCGAGCGACGAAAAGAAAAGCATCGCAGCAGTCAGCGGAAAGATCGTATTCAACTTCTTCATCGGTTTCGATCCTCCGGTCAATGGATGACAACAAATTTACCGGTCGACCTTTTGCCCGTTGCCGCATCATCAACCGTGAAAAAGTAAACCCCGGAGGCCATCAGTTGATTATTCCGCGAAACCTGGAACCACTCCTGAGACTGCCCCGTTGTTGAAGGTGTGTCATGTTCGATCGTCTGGACAAGCGCGCCGCTGTACGAAAAGATCCGGATCGTGCATTTCTTGGTCAATCCGAAGAAACCGATCTTGTTGGTGACATCTCCCGAAGTCGAAGTCGTGGGGCCGCCGTACGAGACGATAAAGGGATTCGGTACAACCCACACTTTGCCAGGCGCCAGATTCGCAGGGGCCTGCGTGTTGTGTTGAGTGAAATTCGTCATGCCGCTCCTCATCCCAAGGGCGTCGACAGAGTAGATAATATAGTATACGTCTTCACCCGGGTTGCTCTCCCGGTCATAAAGAACATACGAGGTGTCATTCCAGTAGCGGGGATCTTTTTTCCCGACACTGTCGATGAGTGTCCATGGACCCAGTGCGCTGACTGACCGGTACGCCTGGTAATAGCTGAACGGTGCGTGGAGTTTTGCGGTGGCGAACAATTCAACCTGCGCACCCCACAGGATCCTGTTGACACCAGCTCTCGTATTTTGAATCGTAAACTGAGGAGCCGGTACAGGTATCGGGATTGAATTTGCGTAGACCCCAGTCGGGGGCGTGTACCTCGGGTCGAATTGGATCGAATCGTGTTTGATAGGGTTCAACGCTCCCGTGTACATTTGAATGGCTCTGTCCGCGACGTCCCGGATCGACACCACTCCGGGAGTAACGTACCATGGGAGTTCATGATGCTGTAGGTAGTTGCTTCCAATGACAGGCGGATTGCCGCCGGCTGTTGAAAAGTGCAATTCGTTGTACCAACTCGGTACGGGATGAAAAACATTGCCCGAGGTTTCCACTCCCCCGCCCATATCGGTATACACCGTATCTCCCGCGTCTCCGGCGCCGTAGCCGACAACCTCAGCGATCGTAAAATGGAGATGCTCGTTCGGGGGGAAAGTATATGGTCCGAACACAAACGCATGCGAGACGGGTTGTTTCCATCCAAGATTTGAAGAGGGTTTCGCACGGCCCACCCAGTAAGCCCAGTCACTCGCATTCGCAGGATAAAAGCTTGTCGAATCCGCTGTACCGCCAAACCCTTTGGTTTTGCGCGTAATGATGTCAGTCCACGAAGCAATTTTTGTGATGTCGATATTCCTGTTCTCATACCGGTTGGTATAAGGCTGTTTTATCCGGTTTGTTTCGTCCCACACGTAGATGCTGTCCGATGATGCCGGATAATTTGTCTGACCTTTCACTGCGAGATGATCATGGTCGTAATACAACGGAAGGAAACCTACCGCCTGAGGCGAGTCTAATCCGCCCCGATCACCCGCCTGAGACCAGAGATCGAAATAGAGAGCATCCGGCTTTCCGATTCTCTCGTGATTGTAGGACATCCATCGCTTCAGGTCGAACCGGGCATACATATCGTTTGCCCGCATATCATTACTCTCGGACCACTCGTTATACATCCTTTCGTACCCGAACATTGAAGGACACAATCCATATCCCCATCCAACAAAAGCGTCGGTAACAGGAACAGAATTTGTGCTCACGAGGTCGTATTCATAGATGATGAAAGAATTATATCCCGGGTAACTCCACGCCCTGCTCGTCCGGGTGACGGAAATATTGAGAGGGGTGTTCCATGATGCCACGATAATCTCCTCCGCCTCGTTCGGATTGTAGGAGGGATTCAGTTCGCCGTTGGAAAGGAGCGGATAATTTTCGGTCCGGGTGATCGAGACGGGAAAACTGAAGACGCCTTCCACTGGAACAGTCTGTCCGTTTCCCGCGGATGTCACTGCCCCGCACGCGAGCGTCTGCCGCACCCCATTGATCGAACCTGCAAGATAAAAACCGCCTCCCATCGAATTATGCTGGCCCTCATATTCCTTTCCAGTAAGAATAATTCGAGAGTTGGGAGGCCATTCCATCGACGATAAACCCGCAGCCATTCCGGTTTGTCCTCCGTCGAAGGCTCTCCCCAGTTCGCCGGTGTTATAGACGGTTTGGTGAAGCATACCGCGAACATGAGTAAGTCCGGTTCGGGTTTGGCCGTTTGCTACTGCGATCAGCAACGCGAGCGCGAGAAGAGTAGACCTAAAAATTCTCATCGGCTCAACACCCACAAATATCAATGTGACCTCAGAATTCAAGAGAGAGTCCAAAATTATATGACCTCGGTGCATTATCATAGAGCAGAAAAGACTGATCGACAGGAAAGGCCGTAGCACGATTGGAGTTCGATGTGTTCCAGTAGAGCACTCCGTTCTGGGGATCGCCAATAGTATAATTCTCGTACGGTTTAAGATTCGGGTTCCCCTGGTCGGCCGATGTCGCGGCAAACAGATACGTATAGTTCAATATCCTATTGTTGAAAAAGTTGAAAACTTCTGCGTATACTGATCCCTTCGCTCCAAAAAAGTCACCTAGAACTCTTGTCAGGCGCAGGTTTGCGTTGTACTCGGCGGGCGTGCGGGCGCTGTTAATATTTGTGCCGGCGCCGTTAAGATTTGAGCTGGTGTACGGTGTGTAGGGGCGGCCGCTCCGGGCAAAGGCGTTGACAGAAAGGGTGAAATTCTCGAGAGGGTAGCCGCCGAATACCCACGGCCCAAACTCGACCGGAGTCGCGTACGCAATCGTCACGACCAGGTTGTGAGTCCTGTCAAAGTCGAGCAGAATATCTCTGGTGGGGACGTGGTCTAGTTCCGTCGATATCTGTCCAAGGTTGTCTATCCTGAACAGAGGCGGTGCGCCGTTGACGGTCGCACTCTTGCCGGTCGCAACGCTGTACTGGTAACCGATTGATCCTGAGAAGTTTCCTTTTCTCTTCGCCAAAGTTGCACGGAATCCCCTGATATCGGCATAATCGCGATTGTAGTATGTATTATACGTCACCGAACCGAATGTATAGGTCGCCGCCTCGATAAGATCCTTGACGTCTTTGTAGTAACCACTGATGTCCAGAGTGAATCCTTCCCCCAACCCCTGCATCACTCCGATGTCGTAACTGTTGGTCGTCTGGGGGGCAAGCCGTGGATTCCCCAAAATCACTGGTTTATTGAATTGCGGTTGAACCGACGTCGCGACGAGATATTGGAACGAAGGTCTCTGCATAAACGAACCGTAGTTCAAATGAAACACCGTATTGACGGAGACTGGAAACGAAATTCCCGCGCGGGGTTGAAGTCTGCCGAGGAGCGGCGTCCTGGCTCGTGCGGCCAAACTGACGCTCCTCCCAATCACGGCACCCGAATCGTTCAGGATTGCAAAAGGATCGAATTGATGCACAAAGTAATCCTTGTTGGCATTCCACATGTCGAACCGAAGGCCGATGTTCGCGATCATTCCTTCAAATTCCATCTTATCCTGAACGTACAACGCACCCTCGGTGGGTTTGGCTGTATAATCCCTTGTTTCGAGAGTCTGACTTGTGCTGAGATTGTCATTCGCCTGGATTGAGTACGTATTGATCTGAACGCCACCGTTGAGAAGGTGTGATTTTGTTACCTGACTCGTGAGAGACGCCTCAAGCGAAACCGTCAACGTCTTCTCATTCCTGAAGTCGTCGCTCCCTTTGAACGCGGCAAAGAGATCGGGACCGGTTACGGAAGCAGTAACGATCTGGTTCGGGTTAAGCGGTGTCACGACAAGCGAATCGGGAATCGAACTCGGCCAGGGCGAAGAACCAAGGGTCAAACTCGTCGAAAGCGCATTGAGCTTGATTTCATAAAATGTGCTCTGGCTCAATGCCTTTGAGAACCGGGCGCCTAACTGTCCATTTTGGGTCCTTTGATACTCGATGTCGAGCGTCCGATCCCACAGCCAATTATAAAAGCCGAGTCCATCAGTACTGGGGAAAATATTCGTGTTGGCCGCAGAATAGCCGCCGCTAATCACAAGCGTTGCTCCCTCGCCAAAGTCGGTTGCGACATTTCCCATGACCTGTCGGTCAATGTCCGGCTGCTGCGTTGGAAATTCCGGATTGACGACGTTCGATCGGATAGCAATGAACATGCGCATGTTGTCGTTCAACGGCCCGCCAGAACTTCCTTCGATTGAGTAGTCGATGTCTTTACCGTAACTTCGGCCGAAATCTCTCTTCATTTCGTTCCGCCACATTGTGTAGGCCGCTTGCAACATCACAGCGGTGTCCCCCGCATAACGGCTCGTTAGCCCGGAACCCATGCTGGATAAATAGGGCACGCCGCCGTTAGCCGGATCACCGGTGAGCCAAAAATTCGGATTGAGCAGTTTCGCGAGATATGGATTGCCGGCCGCGTCATAAACGCTCGGCCCGAAAGTCTTTCTCCCCGGGGCCCGAAGGCGTGTATCAACTGTCGTCGTCCATTTGTCCGATTTCCCCTCCTTCATGGTGATATTGACAACGCCGGATTGAGCATTGCCATATTGAGCCCCAAACCCGCTTGTGATAACCTCCACTTCTTCTACTGCACTCAAAATGGGCACAAATGCTGACGTTGCATCGAACGGGTTGACAATCCCCATTCCCTGCAGTGTATAGAACTCTTCGCCGGTTCTGCCGCCGCGGAAGTGTCCGTCCGTGACGTCCGAAGCAAGTCCGATCACATCCGTCACGTCTCTCATCCCGGCGACCATCTTGACATCGTCCGGCCTCACAATTTCGCTCGTCGACGTTTTTTCCGGCTGCACGTCGGGCCGGGTAGCGACGACTTCGACGACCCCCTGCTCGAGCGTTGTCGATGAAAGTGTGAAATTCGCCGTCGTTGTTCTTCCCGAGTTCACAACGACTTTTTCCAGGCGGACCTTTTGGTAACCGATCATCGAGGCCTCTAAGTCGTATTCACCCGGAACAACATTGAGGATAAAGAACGTCCCATCAACGTCAGAAGTAGCGCCCAGCCGTGTGCCGTCAATGACAACGTTGCATCCGACGAGCGGCTCTTTGGTATCGCGGTCCACGATTGTGCCGGAAACTTTTCCCATCGTCTGCGAGGAGAGCCTGCCTCCACCCAGAAGCATCATAACGACGACCAGGACGGTCCGAATCCAGCCTAAGCGAGACCAGAATCGCACCCATCGCACCGCGTGCTTCCCCTGGTGCATTGTATAAAGGCAATCCGTCAGCATGATTGAATATTTCCTGCGGCGATCATTGAATCTTCACTGCTCCATGATTGATCGTGGGACCGTATTGGACCTCAACAGCCCGTCCGGCCCCCTTCGTATTCGATATCGAGACATCGCTGGTTCTGGCACCGTCGGCGTACACGACGGGGGATATTCCGTTAGGAATTTGCATTCGGTCTACGGTCAGCTTCGTGCAATCGAGGATGGAAATAAGCGGCCCTGCAGATTGCGTCATGTCGATATTCCTGAACTGAATCATCTCCGCATCGGTGCAGGCAATGCCCTTCGCCGAGACGATGGCAATGCTGTCAAACGTCACGCTCTCGACCGGCATTTCGGGAAGGCCGACGATCTCGATTGACCCTTTCTTCCCGTTTGAACAGAAGATATTCGAAAAATGGATATCCTGTATTCTTGGCGTCGTCTCTGTCACCTTTTCGGCGGGAAGACGGGTGCCGGTGTAAAGCATGTTGATGCCGAGGACTTCCTGTTGGCTTGTGTCCGCAGAAAGATTGTGGAACCACAAATGCTCAATGGTTCCCCCACGCCCTCTGGTCGTCTTGATACGGACGACGCGTTCGGTCCCATGAAACCGGCAATCGGTCGCGTAGATATTCCGGATCCCGCCCGACGTTTCGCTCCCGATCGAGATCCCGCCGTGCCCTCGCCATCCTTCACAATGCCGTACGATGACATTCTCCGTCGGCACACCGACACGCAGGCCGTCCTTATCGCGCCCAGACTTGATCGCGATGCAGTCATCGCCGGTGTCAAATTTGCAGTATTCAATCAGGACATTCTTAGAAGAAGACGGGTCGACACCATCGCCGTTCGGCGTGTGGCCGTAGGATCCTTCTGTCGTGATCTTCACTCTCCGTATGATCACGTTATTGCAGTATGTCGGCGCAATGGTCCAGAAAGCACCGTAAAGAAATGTGACCCCTTCGACGAGGACGTTGCTGCAATTCATCGGCTGGAAAAATGCCGGACGAAGAATTCTTCCATTGGTTCCGTCGAAGACACGCTCCCGGACCGGAACGTTTTTCGAGGCCATTTCTTCCAGGAGCTGCTCTGAGTTCTTTCGGGATTCTTTCCAAGCCCACCAGGGCTTTCCCTGGCCGTTAAGCGTTCCTTCGCCGGTGATTGCAATGTTGGATTTGCGGTCGGCGTAGATGAATGCAGAATACTTATAACATTCCGTCTCTTCGTGCCGGGAAAAAACCGCCGGAAGATAATCGATCGGATCCTGGCTGAAAAGCAGCTCGGCACCTTTTGCAAGGTTGAGGTTAACATTGCTTTCGAGGTGAATAGCGCCGGTCAGCCAAACGCCTGCCGGAACAACGACCCTTCCACCCCCTGCTTTCACAGCCGCTTCGATAGCTTTTCGGATGGATTCAGAATTCTTCACGACTCCCCCTTCGGTCGCGCCAAAGTCTCTGATATCAAAATTCCTATCCGCAAAGACTGGCCGTTTGAATTCAGGCACTTCAAAAGGGGCTGAAACTTGAAGAATTGGTTCGGGGGCATTTGGGGGTAGAGTTTCCGACGCCTGGGAGAACGCAATGGTGAAGGCACAGAGAATCAGAGACAGGGACGAACACAGCACGTCTCCCTTTTTCGGGGAAGAAATCAAAATGGAAGGTCTTGCAGAGGTTGTATCAAAGTGCACTATTTCGGATCCTCACCATTATAGAGACCTGATTCGTGGGAGTCGCGATGGAAGATCTTCTTGATTTCAGTCAAAAGAACAGGATTCAGGAATACAATCCCATTGAGTGCGTTCAGAAAAGCGAGGCATTGAGATGTGAAAGAGACTACAGCGCTCTAGAGATAACTTCTTCCAACAAGCGTGCTACGATGTGATTGTGTAACTTTCAGCCAATAAAAGAGAACTTTTGAGGATATCGACGGGGCTTTTGGAGTTTCAGTGTGGTTCCAGCTTAATCGTTTACTTTACCGGTTACTTTATAGGAAAGGATACAAAAGTTTTCTTTTGATGTCAAGTCTTTTTTCCATTTTACCCTCTTTTTCTTCCCTCAGGGTATGAAGACAGAAAACCTCGCGAGGAATGATAAGACTGCCAAAGTTCAGACGTGATCCAACGGGAGCGAGAAGGGGGATTTCGAAGCAGGCTTACGGGACCAAATATGAGCCGAATGCTCTGCGCTAATGGAGCCGGCCGATTGAAATATTTTTCCCTCCCTGTGTAACTTTCCAGTGTTTGATGGATATTGTATTCATGAGCGACAAGTCGACAGATTTCGAAGATCTTTACGCAAAATATGCCGGGGATGTCTACCGCTTCTCCTTCTGGCTATGCGGGGACACCGCGCTGGCCAAAGACATTACCTCGGAGACTTTTGTGAGAGTTTGGACGTCCGACTCGGAGATTCGGTTCGAAACCGTGAAGGCATACCTGTTTGCCATTGCCCGGAATTTGTACCTCCATGAGAAACGAAGTTTGAAGAACAGGGTTGCGCTCCAGCCCGAGCTGCCTGATCCATCAGCACGGCCCGACGAAGCCGCAGCCGTGAACTCCAAACTGGAACTTACGCTCAAGGCTCTTCAATCGTTCCCCGAAATTGACCGCAGCGTTCTGATCATGAGAGCGCAGGATGAGCTTTCCTATGCGGAGATAGCGAGAGCAACAGGCCTTTCGTTGTCAGCCGTCAAAGTAAAAGTATTCCGAACCCGGCAAAGGCTTCAATCTATCATCAATCAACAGTCAGGAGAACAACAATGAAACTCACGGCCGACGTCATCAACGACCTCCTCCCCCTTTATGCATCGGGTGAGTGCAGCGCGGACACGAAGCTGCTCGTTGAGGAATTCATGAAAGCTAACCCTGCGATGCGCCCTGCGGGCGGGGCAATCGACGTAACACTCTTATCGTCGCTCAACGGAGGGTTGTCTCTCAATGACGAAATCAAATCCTTAAAGGCTACTCGTCGTCGCTTAAAGACCAGATCATCTGTGATGGCACTCGCGATTTTCTTTTCTATTGCCCCCTTTTCTTTTGCCTATGTCCAGGGCAAATTCCACTTTCTTCTTTCGGAATCTCCAACCGCCGCGATTGTCTATGGCTCTCTTGGAGTTATCTCGTGGGCCCTTTACTTTTTCATGAAGCGGAGCTCCGGAAATATTTGAGGCTCACAAACCTCCTTCTTCATTGATTATCTGAACATCAACGCTCTCCCTATCAGGGGCAAGTGCATCATTCACACGTATTCTTAAGGAGCTCGCAATGAAATATACTTTCCCACTCTCGGCGCTTCTGCTCTTCATGAACAACCTTCTTGTCTCAGGCATCCCCTCACGATTCGACACGCAATGGATTCCCTCCAAGCCGGAAGTATTGACGTACCGATCACGGAGCGACCAGGGGAACGGTCTCTATCAAATCTCCGTTTCGCGCTGCGACAGCGTCGTTCAGATCTACATGAATATCATCTCACCGGGATTCACCAAAACAGTCTCTGCAACCATGACATCGGAAATGTTTCCGGTGCAATCGGCATCCAAGATAATTGTCAACGATCAGGTTACCATGGACACCAAGTGCACATATGAAAAAGACCGCCTCACCATCTCCACACTCATGATGCCGTATCAGCGGACGGTCACGAACAGCCCGACATTCTCCGGACGCGTGCTTGACTTCTCGCAGGTTCCGCTCCTGATCCGCACTCTCCCTCTTACACGTTCGGCCGAGTATGCATTCACGGCGCTGAACCCGCAAACCAACAATTTGATGCCGCTCACCGCAAAAGTTATCGGAGAGCTTTCGGTATCGAATGTCGAGTGTGTTCAGGTTGAAGTGAACGATTTTGAGGGACAATCGATTTATTCGGTCGAAAAAGGCGCGCACCACCGAGTCATGCGTGTCGAGCAGCCGGCAGTGCATCGGGTAACCGAACTGATCCAGTAAGCGAAACCGTCAGGAAGAGAGGCAATGGAAGCCGGGTTCCGGAAGGCGAACATCGCTTCCGGAACTTTGGCATAAAGCGGAGCTACTTCAGAAGAAGCATCTTCTTCGTCCCGGAAAAATTTCCGGCAGTGAGTTTGTAATAGTAAATTCCCGAGCTCAAAGAGGATCCGTCCAGGATTAGATGATAGATACCGGGCGGCCGCAAACCCTCGTTGAACGATAGAACCTTTCTCCCGAGAACATCATAGAGGACAAGGCTCACCTCAGAAGATTGCGGAACCGCGTACTCGATGGTAGTGCTGGGATTGAACGGGTTCGGATAATTCTGTGAGAGTGAATATTGCACCGGAACATTTGCCGGAGGCTCTACAACTCCCGACACCATCCCGTCAGTATAGAGTTCAATATAATCCAGGTAGACGCCGTCGGCTTGGACCGACGCGTCACTGTGCATCCTGAACCTCACCTGCACAGACTGGCACCCCGTCCCGGTAAAGTTATCAAGACGAATATGCTGTAGCGCGGGGGGCTGGTTGTTGAAGCCGTTGATCGCTGCAAGAACGCTCCATGATGCTCCATCCTTCGACGCTTCGACGTAGAATGTGTCGGAGGGATCGACGTATTTTTTCAGTGTAAATTGCAGTTCGGCTTTCGTGTGACTTGAAAGATCGTATGGAGTCAACCGCTGCAGCACGTTGTCGGCGTTTGGGGCATAGGTGCCGCTCGGACTATCAGTGATGGAATACTTTTCATTGACAACATGCCAGAAGGGGCTCAATCCCCAGGAGCCGTACGCCCAATTTGCGTTCAGGCCGTTTTCAAAATTATCGAGCAGCACTTTGCCGATAACGAAAGTCAACGATCGAGACGCGGGGTACCGGGATTGGTTTTTGGCTTTTGAACGGTCGGCCGCAGTAATATAATAGGTCACGACATCTCCGCTGTTGAGATTCCTCCCGAATGAAATGAGGCCTGAATAGCACGACGAAGTGGTTGTGCTCATTAACTGCGCTCGTGATTCGTCCCCCCCGTTCACAGAGTAGCTGACGAAGACGCTGGACGTATCAACGCCCAGATTGTCCGTCGCCATGGCCGATACGGCATACGTCCCCGAGAGACTAATCGAATTGGGGATCGTGTCAGCCATCGAGATCACGGGGGGGATTACGTCGGGACCGACATGGAAAGTATTGCTGGAGTATGGAAGATATCCGCCAGAGGTCTTTACAAGAACAAAGTAATTGACTGTGGTGTTTGAAGGCTGGGCCGGAATGGCCGTCGAGTATGTTTCCCCGGAGAGATGCGTCATCGCTATCTTTTTGTACGGGAATGCGCCGCTATTATTCCAGTACAGATCTACGGACTGGATTGTCTTTGCTGACGCAACTAACGCCGTCACATTATACGGCGACGTTGTGCCTTCCTGGTCGACAAGCTTGTCGACGATAAGAGTGTACGGGGTCAGAAAATGTATTACTCGATTCATGACGGTTTGCCTCGCAGCCGAATCTGCGATTGATTCAAATCCTCCAAAAGAGAGGCTTACGAGTCGATACGGGCCGGCATATCGTATGCCCGCTCCCTTGCCTGCATATGGCCCATCTGCATAGACGAAAACCGTCTGCGAGCCCCCCACGGTATCGATCACATCGGGATTTTGTCCATCTCCACGGCCGGGTTGATTGCGCGTGAACGAAAGTCCGCCTCCGATCGGATCATTCGAGACGCCGATTACGCTCGAGGTTCCCGCATCGTCGGCAACAAATTTCGACTTCAAGTATGTCTCATAGAATACTTTCGAAGCTCCCCCCGATGCCAAGTATTCCGGACCGTCGGGTGCGTTCAAGTCCCATCCGTTTTCTTCGCCCGAGAGAAAGAGGTTACCGCCGCCGTTCAGATACTGAGTCAACGCCCGCCGATCGGTCGAATCGAGCGTCGGCACTGTCCATTCAGTCGACCAGGCGACTTCACTGTAGGAACTCATCAATGCGGCGCTCGGACTTCCATTTCTTGCATGATCCCAGACATCATACGATATCCCAAGCGCGTCAAGAGCGGATGTTGTGTAGCCTTCCACGTTGTTCGCTCCGTCATCGTCATCGACGACAAGTACGCTTGCGCTGATGGTCAGCGAGAAAGAAAACGTCTTTACGTACGAGCCCCCTCCCGTGAGCGTCAGCGTGAACGGGACAGTCGATGGAATCGCATCCGGACTGACGGAAATAATAAACGGGTTCGCCTGGTTTGTCACGAGGGACCCGTCGATGTTCGAAAGCCCCGGAATCGTTCCATAGTTCGAGACGGCTTGCGTCACGTTGGTTGTCCAGTGAGAAGTGGCGAGCGTCGCGACAATGTTCGGCGCATCGCCCCAGGAGTTCTGGATGCCGACCGTGATCTTTATCGTTTCGCCGGGATCCAGTTTCATGTTCCCATTCCCCCCCGCCGCATCGTCAATCGTAATGGAAGAGAGCGTCAGCCGGGGGGCCATGGTCATCGGTGCCTCAGTAAGCGCGCGGTAGGCATTGATCCTCCCGTACCCAAGTTTTCCCGCATATTCCGGATTGAGAGCATCGAGATCGTCCGCAGTCCCGCACATCTGCGCGATAATCTGGGCGGGAGTCCACGTCGGATTCTTTGCCTTCACGAGACTTGCCAATCCGGCAACAAGAGGTGTCGACATCGAAGTTCCGGAGAGGTAGCCGTATGACGCACCGGGAAGGGTGCTGAGAACGCCATTCCCCGGAGCAAAGACTCCCACCGTCGGCGGAGCGGCGTAGTTCGAGTAGCTCGTAATCTTGTCCTGGTTCGTCGTGGCACCCACCGCGAGCACGCCGATATAGTTGGAAGGAAAATTCTGAACGAGATCGTTGTCTTGGCCGACTCCGTTCGCATTGCCATTGCCCGCCGCCGCCACCACGAG
Source organism: uncultured Chitinophagaceae bacterium (assembly GCA_964384415.1). Classification (GTDB taxonomy): domain Bacteria; phylum Bacteroidota; class Ignavibacteria; order UBA10030; family UBA8401; genus JAGVPT01. The sequence continues at coordinate 14,586 of CAYLMV010000041.1, forward strand.
AACATTTTTTTCCAACGCATACTTGATGACATCCTGGTCAAAGCTCGAGGCATCCGAACCTCCGAAACTGCAGCTGACAATATTGGCCCCGTTGTTGATGCAATAGAGAATGCCCAGTGACGTGGAATAGACGGCATCATCTCCAGGCGTGTCTATGCCGTGTTTCGTGATCATCAGTTTTGCCTTAAAACCGATGGACGCAATGCCGGTTCCATTATTCGTCACGGCAGAGGCAATCCCTGCCGTATGCGTTCCGTGCGGATTCCCGTTTTTTGGACTCGGATCGTTGTCCGGAGAACTGAGTGCTGTTGCACCGACAAAATCCCACCCGCGCCAATCGTCGACAAACCCGTTCCCGTCATCGTCGATGCCGTTGAATCGCTTGTCGTGTCCTTGTGCATCCAGTCCCGTCTCGCCTGGATTTGTCCAGATATTCGCCGCGAGGTCCGGATGGTCGTAGTCGGTGCCTGTGTCGACAATGCCGATCACAACCGTGGAATCACCTTTCGTAACATCCCATGCCTTCAGCGCCTGAATTGTCAGAAGGTGCGCCTGGAAGGCAAAGAGCGAGTCGTTCGGGGTAAAATCGGAGACATGATAAATGTAATCCGGCTCGGCATATTCAACGGCGGGATCACTTCGCAGTTCTCTCAGAGCCGACTCTATATTATAATATGCCGGAATCGTAAATTGATAAATCCGGGTGAATTCTTCAGGGACGTTTGAGATCCTTCCTTTCAGAAAGGGCTGCTCGACTTTTTGGACCGCATACGCCTGCATGATCCTGGCAAACGTGCTTGTCGACTGGATTGCAGCTTCGCCTGTGTTACCTCCGCTTGCTTTGAACTTAACAAAGAGAATGCCGGGCCGGTATCTCGGCCCCGATCCATTTTGAAGAGATCTTGCTGAGGAATATCCGAGAGAAAAAATGGTCAGACTGACGACGATGGTGAGCGAGGTATATCCACGATTCCTAAAACACATGAATTTCTCCATCGGGAAAGATTGGCTGAAGAGCGATCAATTAAACAAATATAATCGTCTTGAATTGATGTTGCAACGGGACGCGGTAGCTCGGGCTTGGGGATAAAGCATTATCATCATTCGTCATTGCCATGGCGTGAAATCAATCGGCAAGAAACCTCGCAGCTATAAAACACGGTTTTCGCAATCTGCTCCTTGTTTTTCTCCCCCAACGGTTCACTCTTACGCTCTGGCCGTCCCTGGCCTCAGGTCAATTCTCGATGGATCCGTTCAGAGGCTCATGGACGCTCATCTATTGGAGCCTCGGCGAATTAAAGGCAAATCCTTCTCATTTATGACAAGCTAACCGTCAAATATCATCAAAACGCGCCATTCGGAGCCTTAGATGTTGTAGGACATCGCTCTGTCGAGCATTCCCTTCATTTCTGAAAGGGCACGATAAGGTTCGACGGAAGAGGAATCAAATAATGTCACTAAACCTCCCAATCCATACAGACGCAGGAGGTTTTTCTTTTTATTGGGGAGTTATAGAGATTAACCAGTTTCGAGCAGCGGTATGAGGCCTCTGGAGCTTCGTATGCGGCCAGCGGTCAATCGAGCATGGAGAGAAGATCTATTCCGAATATGCCGATATACATGTCAGTGGATTGTTCCTTCTTGCCGGGTAACCATACGAGACCTTTCAAGATGTGCGATGAAGACTGACTCAATGCGTCTTCTTCGCGGCGGGGCGCACGTCCTGCCTGCTGGCACGCTCTGTGTCCCAACGAATACTCCGGCACCGAATCCGTAAGGAGAAGTCTCTTGAAGAACGATGGCCAGTTCCTCTACATCTCAGTTGAATCGTTGCGGAACCGCGTAACGAGCCAGCTCATTCCCTTGTTCTTCTTCGCCACGCTGATTGGCATTCTTATTTCGCTGGTGAGAATTCCTGCGATAGGATTTCGTCCCTTCATGATCCTGCATCTTTTCATCATCGCTGCGAGTTCGATTCTCTACGCCGGTCGCAAACGAATCCTACCGGGACATTCCGCTCTCGTCATTATCGGTATGCTCTCTCTCTTCATAATATCCGGAGTGGCGTCCTTAGGTCTCCTATCGGTAACATTTGTCTTGGGTCCGACCATTGCTCTGTATTTGATGCTTATGGGGCATCGCAAATCTGCGTACATCAGCATCTGGATAAACTTTGTATTCTTGTCAATCATGGGGTACCTCTTTGTCTATGGAGCTTTTGAGACTGCAGTTTCTCCGGAGGTGTATATTAGATCCGTCCCTGCCTGGGCACTCATGATCATTGCCGTCTCGGGAGTTTCATTCGGAATCGTTGCCCCTCTTGAACTAATCCCAGGCACTCTTCAAAGGAGTGAGGAGAGGTTTCTTCATGCATTCGAGAACGCGAACGTGGGGATGTGCTTAACAAGTCTTGAAGGGCGTTTTTTGAAAGTGAACCATGCCCTTTGCGAGATGCTGGGGTACAGCCGGGAAGAGCTTGAAGAATTGCATTTCTCAGATGTAACGTTCGCGGACGATAGAGCGATGAGTCTCGACTCCATCAAACAGGGGCAGAGCGGCGGTGCCGGAAAGGTTAATATAGAGAAACGGTATGTTCACAAACGAGGCAACGTGCTGTGGGCCAATGTATCGAGCTCCTTAATATGCGATGCTCAAGGCCTGCCGCAGCATTTCATCACCCACGTCCATGACATTACCGAACGCAAGCTCGCGGAGGCGGGGCTCATAGAAAGCGAGACGAAATTCAGGAGCATCTTTGAGAACGTCCAAGATGTGTATTTCGAGACAACGCTCGAAGGGGTCGTCCTGGAAATCAGCCCTTCGATAGAGATTCTTTCCAGAGGCCAATATTCACGAAGCGACCTTCTGGCCAAGTCCTTCGTTGATTTCTATTATGATCCGACCGTGAGAGTAACGCTTCTCGGGTTGCTGAGGGAGCGTCAACAGTTGTCGGATTTCGAGCTCATCCTCAAGAACCGTGATGGTGCGGCGGTCGAATGTTCTATCTCTGCAAAACTCCAACACTCCCCACAGAATAACTCGACGATCATCTCCGGGACGATACGCGACATCTCCGAGCGAAAGGAGGCTGAGAGGCTCGTGCGAGAAAGCCAATCGCGGTTTCGCGAGCTTTGGGAAGCTACGGTTGAGGGAATTGCCATCCACGATAAAGGAACGATCCTTGAAGTGAACGATGCCATGTGCCGTTTGTTCGGGATCAAACGGGAACAGGCGGTCGGAAAATTGCTGTATGATTTTGCACCCCCTGAAATGCGGGATCGCCTTTTTCAACACGCCAATTCCGATGCCGAAGGACGCTTTGAGAGCTCCGCCATCAAACAAGACGGCTCACGGCTGATTCTCGAAATATTCGGTAAGCATATTCTCTATCACGGCAAGATCGTGCGGATGGCAGCCGTGCGTGACATCACGGAACGCAAACGGACGGAAGATGCACTTCGCGAAAGTGAAGAACGCTACCAGCGGATTACCGAGGCGATCACCGACTATATCTATACAGTGCGCGTGGCCGATGGGCGCGTAATAGAAACTAAACATGGGCCCGGCTGCGTAAATGTCACCGGGTATCACCCAAACGAGTTCGCGGAGAATCCGTTCCTTTGGTTCAATATGGTCCTGGCCGAGGACCGTCCAAAAGTTGAGGAACAGGCGCGTCAGATTCTCCAGGGAAAAGTGCCTCCACCCATTGAGCATCGAATCCATCGCAAGGACGGAACCGTGCGCTGGATGAGAAACACCTTCGTTCTCCATCACGACGAGAACGGCGCTCTTGATGCATACGACGGGTTGATCCAGGACATCACTAAACGGAAGAGGGCTGAAGAAGCCCTTCAGGAGAGCGAGAGTAAATACCGGGAGCTGGTTGAAGGATCTCCGGATGCCATCGCGATCTATGCAAATGCGAAAGTTGTCTTTGTAAACAGCGCCAGCGTCGAGATCATGAGAGCCTCACGCAAGGAGGATTTGATCGGGATGCCGGCAATCGAGTTCGTGCATCCGGATTACAGAGGAATGGTTGCGGCACGAATGAAAGAATCGGCGACATCGGGAAAAGGCCTCCCCCTGCTGGAAGAAAAGTTCGTGCGGTTGGACGGCACGGACGTCGACGTCGAAGTCAGGACTCTCAAAGTGACGTACCGCGGGCAGCCCGGCGTCCAGCTTATCATTCGCGACATTACCGAGAAGAAAACTGCACAACAGGCGCTGAGAGAAAGTGAGCTGCGGTATCGCGCTACGGTTGAACAAAGCAATGAAGGTATCACGATCGCTGATCTCGACGGGCGCTACATCATGGTCAACCCCGCTTTCTGCAGGATGACGGGATTTGCTCAAGAGGAGCTTCTCACCATGCGGGTGGGAGACCTGATGGCCAGGAAGAACTCGCTCAAGCTGTTTCCATATGTCGCAAAAGAACATCAGTCCGGATACCGGGAGGCAGAGCTCGTGCGGAAAGATGGGACGACGTTTTTCGCCGTGATCACGGCCTCGTCCCTGGAGATCGGTAACGCGCAATTCGTACAGGGCATCGTGCAGGATATCACCGAGCACAAGCGTGCCGAGGAGGCACTCCGTGAAAGCGAGGAACGTTTCCACCACATGTTCGAGATGCACGACGCTGTGATGCTCCTCATCGAGCCTGTTTCCGGCCGGATCAAAGATGCCAATCCGGCTGCAGAGAAGTTCTATGGTTATTCAGTAGAACAACTTCGCGGGATGTCCATCCAGAATATCAACGCCGCCTCCGAAGGAACAATTGCCGAAGAAAGCCGACATGCCTTTTCCAGCGAGAAAAAGTATTTCATCTTCTTACATCGGCTGGCAAACGGAGAAACGCGGACGGTGGAGGTACATTCGTCCCCTGTCATGATGGAAGGCACGAGGATACTCTTCTCCATCATCCACGACATCACCGAACGTCAGCATGCAGAAGACGAGCTTCGCAAACTCTCTCTCGCAGTCGAACAGAGTCCTGCCTCCATCGTCATCACAGACACGCAGGGAAATATCGAATATGTTAATCCGAAGTTCACCGAAGTCTCCGGCTATTCAATGGAAGAAGCCCGAGGGATGAAGCCCAGTATTCTGAAATCCGGAGAGACGACCCCGGATGAGTACAGGCGCTTGTGGGAAACGATTACCGCCGGACACGATTGGCAGGGGGAGTTTCATAACAAGAAAAAAAACGGCGAATTGTTCTGGGAAACGGCGTCAATCTCTCCGGTCAAGAACAAAGACAATGTGGTGACGAATTTCGTAGCGGTGAAAGAAGATATCACAGACCGGAAGCGATCGGAAGAGGCACTGAGGCACGCCCAGAAACTGGAAAGCATTGGAACGCTGGCCGGAGGGATTGCTCACGACTTCAATAATCTGCTCAATGTTATCATGGGCCAATCTTCCCTCGCCATGGGAAGGCTACCGAGGGAAAGCCCCGCCGGAAACAATATCACCAAAGCGCTGAAGGCGGCGGAACGCGCCGCCGACCTCACGCGGCAGCTGTTGGCATATTCAGGCAAAGGCAAATTCGTGACAGAGGATTTCAACCTCAACCGGCTTGTCGACGAAAATGCCCAATTCCTGGAACTCTCCGTACCAAAGACCACTCAACTACGGTACGAGCTTGATTCGGCTTGCCTCTTTATCCATGGAGATGTTGGCCAGGTCCAGCAGGTGATCATGAATCTGATTATTAACGCCGGGGAGGCAATGGGCGCGAATCCGGGATACATCACCATTCGCACGCGCCGTACCGACATCACCGAGAGCAATACTGAATTCTGGAAATATACCAACAACCCGCTTCCTGCGGGTGTTTACGCATCGCTGCAGGTGAGCGACACGGGACATGGGATGAGGCCCGAAATTCTTGCCCGCATTTTTGATCCATTCTTCACCACAAAATTCACGGGCCGAGGGCTCGGGTTGGCCGCCGTCCTTGGCATTGTTCGCGGACATCACGGGGGAGTTCGGATTGAGAGCACAAAGGGAAAAGGTACTTTGTTCGAGATCGTTTTCCCGATCGTTCAATCTCCCACCGTACCCGGAGTTCAAGGGACAAAGAACGCATCGCTGATAGACGGTAGTGGGCGTACTATTCTTGTCATCGACGACGAGCCTTCAATCCTCGAGCTCTTGACAGACGTCCTCACCGAAGCGAAGTTTACGGTTCTTTCGGCGATGAATCCCATCGAGGGAATCGAACTTTACCGCCGGCGCCAACGGGATATAGCGATGGTGATCCTTGACTACTCCATGCCCGGGATGGACGGCAGGGTTGCCTTTGAAGAATTGCGGAAAATAAGCAAGTCTATTCCAGTCTTGCTCTGTTCGGGGTACACGGAAGAAGAGATGAAATCGGCATTCGGCGACATCCGGCCGAACAGCTTCATCAAGAAACCATACCGACCGATCGAGCTTCTCGAAAGAGTGGCCAGCATTATCCCTGCAAAGGGCTCATGAGGCAGCAGACATACGCTGCGCACGAGGTTCTCCCTTCGATCCCTCACGGTATCATAGTATCCCGGAGATGTGCGCGGACTTTGCTGAGAACTGGATCCCGAACCCTGAGAGAATCAAGGGCGCGCGGCAGGGCGCGCAGATCAGAGTTCAAGCTCAACAGTTCGACCTGCAGATTTTCCGGGTGGAGGGATATCCGGTTCCCTGTTTGTTCTGCGTGAACAAGAATATCCGGAGACCAATCTATTGGCCAGGCAGCCTCGTTGATAAGTTGCGCCGCGTGGTGGAGACGGGAAATCTTCTGACTGAATCCATCCACCATCTCCGAACTCTCGGTTGGAAGCTCCCGCCCCTTCACCCTCACCTCCACCGGTTTATCTCTATCGAATGCCCGAGTCCTCACGCTAAGCGTCAATCGATCCCCGTCATACTTCCATCCTTCCCCAGACTGACGATCCGAGCGTTCAATCTTTTCGCCGTTACAGACTACAGATTCAACGCCGGTGAAGTTGACGAGATGAATCTCATATGCGCGGGATTGCCTCATTCCAGGATAATTCCCCGCTGCGGGTGCAATATGTATTCTGCATTCTGCGGGACTCGTTCGATTCATTGCCACGTGAGTCGTGGCCGACTGGCCCTCCCGATAGCCGAGCGAATTCCCTTCGTCCTCGTACACATCGCATGCCCCTGAATCTCCGGGAAAGACGGTCAAGAGAAGAGGGTCGACCGGCCATTCGTGCGTGGAGCGCATCTTCGGCTGCATCGGAATGATCGCTCCGTCTCTTACAAAAACCGGAATTTCATCTTCCGCGTACCGTCGTACGAAAACACCGGGTCCCGCAAAGTGATGCCCCGTAAACCATTCAGTCCAGCCGCCGGCGGGCAACCAGATTTTTTTCTCGGCCAGGAGGCTCAGGGAATCGACAGGTGCGGTGACCGGAGCGACGATCATGTCATCCCCAAAGCGGTACTCTCCGCTGTAATCGTAAGCTTCGGGCGACTCGGGATTTTCGTAGTACATCGGGTGAACGATCGAGGTTCCTGTTTCGTACGTAGAGTGCGAGGCAGAATAGATGTACGGGACGAGCGAGTATCGAAGGAGAATCGCATCCCGCATTATCCGGAATTGGTCAACCGGGTACGCCCAGATCCTTCGTTCACCCTTCCCGTTCTTTGTCACGTGCGTCCGCAGGATCGGGCTGAAAACACCCCACTGGATCCATCGCGTATAAAGCTCGGGGGAAATTTCGCCCGGCATATGACCGCCGATGTCATGGCTCCAATAACCGTATCCCACGTTGGCTGAAGTGGCGGTGAATTTCGGCTGAAAGGCCAGCGACTCCCAGACAGAAACAACGTCGCCGGAAAACCCGATTTGATAGCGATGGTTCCCCAGTCCTCCCCACCGGTGAAACAGCAATGGCCGGTCCGCATTCTTCCGTTCCATGTCTGTATAGAAAACATAGTTGAGCCACCAGGTCGGCGTAACACCGGGGATTTTCGTCGTGCCCCATTGCTGCCAATCAAGCCACCAGAAATCGACCCCTTGGCGCTCAAGCGGGTGGATGATCAGGTTCATGAAGTTGGCTGCGAATTTTTTATCGACAATATCGAAAGGAACGTATTGCCTGGTCGCAGGATCGATCCCCATCGCGCGCGCCATTTCGGGGTAATGATCTTCGTGAGGCTGTATTCCGGAAGCGGGGTGAAGGTTCAGCGGCGTCTTCAAACCCTCGCTGTCGCACCATGCAAGGAAGCCCTGAGGATCAGGAAAATAATTTCGATCCCACGTGTAGCCTGTCCATCCCAAAAGCTGGCCGGCCTGATCCTTCGGCGAGCGGCTCCATCGCAAATCGAATGTCTGATGCCAATCCATGTCGATGACGAGTACATCGAGGGGAACATCGTGCATTCTGAACTCCGAAATCAGGTCTTTGAATTCCGCATCGGTGTACGCCCAATAGCGCGACCACCAGAGGCCGAACGCAAACCGGGGAGGCATTGGGATCCTGCCGGCCACCCTTGTAAAATCGAACATCGCTTTCCGATAATCATGGCCGTAACCAAAAAAATACCAATCCTGATGTTTTGAGTCGGCTCTTGCCTTAACCCATGGCCAGTCGGATCCATCAAACAGCGGTCGCTCGGTGTCGTCCACGAGCACCCATCCGTCTCTAGAGAGAATACCCGGTTCGAGTTTCGTCTCCCCTCTCACCCCATCGAGGGTCCTGATCGTTCCGCCGAGGTTCCCCCCATCTTCCATTCCGGGATGCCACTGAACTTCCTCACCGTTCAAGCTGAACTTGACGCGCAGGTTCGTTGATGAGAATGGTTTGCCATCGGGAGAATATTCCAGTGACAGCCGGGCTGTCTTGATGACGAGCCATCCGCTGTCCCTTCGCGTCGAAAAGATGGGGGGATCGAGGCGCCGATTGACGAAAACCAGAGACGCCCGGTCTTCAAAGGATCCCGCTTCGTTCCATTCCATCCGGATCAGCTCTGGAGTGAGAATCGTAAATCGTGCATTCCCTTCGGTGACCACAGCCCGCGGATCCGCGACGGGATTCTGAGGTTGAGATTTAGATTGAGCGACGCTTACGGCCAGGATGCAAGTCAAAAACAGGCAGGCCATTAAATTCTTCGGTTGTTTCATAGCGGAATTTTTCCTTCTAGGAATTGTGGGCAGCCAAGCTTTAACGGAAAAGGTAGCCTTAATAGGATGGAGAATCAAGGATAAATGGGGACCAGAGGTTACAAGAGAGGGCATTTCATCGGCAGATGATGCACGGAAAAACATTTGAACTTAACTGACACACATTCTGTTTGCAATATAGCGCAAGCCGGCGCTATGGTTCGAAACAGCAGTCACAAAATCCTAGTTCATCAATCAACCAAAAAGAATGGAATAGCATGAAAATAGTTAAGGTAGCATATACGGCCAAAGCCGACTATGCCGCGCAAAACCAGAGCAACATTAAGAATGTTATGGCCGATCTGAAGAAGCTTCATCATCCCGGCATTAACTACAATTCTTGCCTGAGCTCCGACGGCAAAACATTCATTCACACGGCATTTTTTAATTCCGACGAAGACGAGAAAGTTCTGCTTGGATTGCCGTCGTTCAAACTTTTTCAGGAACAATTGAAAGCCAGCAGCCCCGAGGTTCCTCCGAAGCAGGAATTGCTTACGCTGGTGGGATCGTCAGTGGAGATGTTTAAGTCGTAGGATGATGCTTGATGGGGGGTTGGACGTTCGACGTTATACGTT
>CAYLMV010000041.1:24432-29549 GCA_964384415.1 uncultured Chitinophagaceae bacterium
TGTAATCTTGTAATCCTGTAATCCTGCAATCCACCAACCCTCCAAACTCGTCGTCACCGCACATACACCCACCGCTCGACAAGTCTCCTAGCGTTCTTAAGCTCTTTATCCAACGTGCGGTAGTCGGGGCAATGTCTTGCGACAAGCTCCCAAAACCTCTTCGAGTGATTCATCTCTGCTGTGTGGCATAATTCATGAAGAAGAAGGTACTCAACAAGTTCCGGGCGAAGGAATACGAGCGCCGCGTTGAGGTTGATATTTCCTCGCACCGAACAACTCCCCCACCTTGATTTCTGGAATCGTACGGTTACCCTGTTATAGACGAACCCGTGCTCTTTGCTCAATCTCTCCAGCCACGGCAGCAAAATCGTACGGGATGTCTCGCGGAGCCATGACTTGAGGAGTGTGAAAGCGACGTTCCTGTTCCAGGGGTTGACGTAGAGCATTATCGAATTATTGCCTTCAATAAGATGTCTCTTCCGGGCTGGATCTTTCACCGCAATGACCTCGAAACTTCGGCCGATGCATCGCAGGTCAACAACGGCGGGAATCTCGACAGGCGAACCACTCCATTGCACCTTCTCTATCGATCTCTTTATCCATCGCTCCTTCTTCGCAATGATGCCCGGAATACGCGAAACATCGAATCCACGAGGGGCAACGATTTCGAGTCCGAAATCACGTGAGACTGAAAGTCGGACGTATCTGCATCTCGCACTTGTTCGTAGCTTGAATGCGATCATAATGGTATAAAGTACTTATTTGAATGCCCGGATTCTACCTGAAATGGAGATAGCCACAGTGTCCAATTATTCCGATTTGTTGACCAAGAGATTTTCGGTAAAAGTGTTCGGGGATGACGCACTTCGAGCTCTATCATGCGCGCATGCTTCAAATGTGCATTTGAATTGCAGCGTTACCGATCAACTCCATCGAGCGACATATGACGAATGCCAGGTATGGCTGCAATCCAGCGGAGAGAACCTCCGTACGGTTTTATGTTCTTGAGTATTGGGTCATTTTCAAAATAGAGGCCATTGCGAGGAGCCCGCTTATCGCGAGGCAAACTCCGCGGCGAAGCAATCTCCTGTTGAAACAGGGGGACTGCTTCTCACGTTCTTCGAGCGGGAGAAGCAATGACCTTCAATTGAAGGTAGCCCGCTACCTGTTCTTGACTCTTCGTGATCATCCTCCTACATTTGTGCAAATGGGGGGAGCACAACTTGAACCCCTGACTCGCACATTGATGATGGGGTTTTTGGACTTAAGAGAGTTCTGTCTTGGTGCGATCCCGTTCGTGCGACTGAAGTGTGTTGCCATGATCTACGAGAAAAGACTGCGGAATGAAATTTTTCGAGAGCCCCCCTCCTCAACAAATGATGCGAGAGCAAGCATGAAGGCGAGAATGGTGTTAAGGAGCCTAATTGCCATCTGCCTGCTTTTTACTCCACGGTGGACATATGCACAATCGTTTTCATGGGTAAAGCAAATTGGAACTCTCGGATTGAACAGGGGCTATTCGCTGAAGGCAGACAACGCAGGCCATTTCTATGTTGCCGGCTCGTTTGAAGGAACAGCAGTTTTTGATAGCGACACTCTTACAAGCAAGGGAGACCAGGATATTTTTCTTGCCAAGTATTCCGACGAGGGTAACTTGATTTGGGTGAAGAGGGCCGGAGGGATTGGTTCTGACGAAGGCTACTCCATGAGGCTTGATGCAAAAAGCGAAAACATTGTCCTTACGGGGTTTTCGCAGAACGGCCAATTTGGAGACACGACCTTATCGGGGACGCCCTTCTTCCTGGCTAAATATGACACCTCGGGGACCTTGAAGTGGGCCAGGACAATCGGGACAGCCGGGAGCGGGAGCGAATCAAGCGTTGCGATGGACACGTCCGGCAATATATTTGTGACTGGAGGTTCGGACGGCCTCCTGCTAGTCGACACGCTGGTGATTTATGCCTCTTATTTTGTCGTGAAGTACGATGAATCGGGAAATGTTAAATGGGTTAGGGACATCGCCCCGAACCACTCTTCAGCGGGCGTCCAGCCAAGTGATATCAACTGCGACTTGTCGAACAATATCTATGTCACCGGGTTTATTCTCGGCGACACCACACGATTCGACAGCACACATTTCCTCGTGCCTCAGGCGGGGGGCAATATGTTCTTGGTAAAGTACGACGCGCGGGGAACGGTCGACTGGGCAATGAAAAGCAACAATACGAAATTCGCATCGTCGTCGCACATAGCCTTTGACGCCCACAACAATATCTATATGACCGGCAATTTTACGGACAGCGTGAACATCGGCGGCATTTCCTTGGCGGGAAACGGCACCAGTTCAGCATTCTTTGCGAAATTCGAACCTAACGGAACCACCCTGTGGGCGACGGCGAGCGCAGGATCGGGGTATTCGAACGGAAGCGACATTACGCTCGACAAATATGGGGACATGTACGGTACGGGAGTCTCGTCGCACTCGACCTTCTTCGGGAACAATCTGTTGATCGACGGAGGGCTTTTCGTCGTCAAGTATACTCCCGATGGTCAATGTCTCTTCGCCGTCAGCGCCGGTTCTAACCCCGGTGATATTCAGACCTGGGGCAGAGATCTCGCCGTTCCGGATTCCAACGGCATTTATGTCACCGGGTATATGGGGGGAAGCGCAGATTTTGGTTCCATTCATCTTACGAATAATATCGGAGAGAGTATTTTCATTACTAAACTCTCGCCCTACACACAGAGTAAAGTCAATCAGTTATCCGGCGAAGCCACAACATTCTCGCTCTTCCAGAACTTTCCAGATCCTTTTAATCCGACCACAACCATTCGTTATCAGCTTCCGGCCAGTGCGTTTGTTTCGCTCGACATTTTTGATTTGCTCGGAAGGTTGGTAAAGAGAGTGGTCAGCGAGAGACAAAATGCCGGGACTCATTCGGTGACTTTTAACGGAATCAATTTGGCCAGCGGGATATATCTCTATCGACTTCAAGCGGGGCGTTTTAATCAAACAAAGAAATTCATTCTCGTGAAATAAAAAGAGCCGATTCAAACGGTGAGGTAGCTCGGCGCGGCGTCGTTCCGTGTCGGTATTCGGCAAAAAAACACTTCTGTTTAGCACATGAAGAAGACAGTTGCACTTACAGCCCTGATTTTTTGTGCATTCCGTGCAGATGCGCAGTGGAGGCAATTGAACGGACCTTGCGGAGGAACGCCCACATCGGTCGCCGTCAGCGGATCGAGCATCTTCGCCGCCATGGGAGACGGCGGTATTCTTCGTTCGACTGATAACGGCCTGAGCTGGGCCGCCGCCGATTCCGGGATATGGGATTTGGGTTCGATTTCCACACGCGGAACGAGTGTCCGGTCTATTGTGGCGAACGGCTCTCACCTTTTCGCGGGAACTTATGGCGGAGGGGCATTCCTTTCCGTCGACAACGGGGAACGCTGGACAGCCGTCGATTCGGGATTAACGAACTTGTTCGTCCGCTATCTCCAGGTCGATGGGTCCAGGCTCTTCGCTCAAACATTTGACGGCTTGTATCTCTCTACCGACAATGGAACAAGCTGGTCGTCGGTTGATTCAGGCCTCGCACACGTGACTGTGTCATCGTTGGCATCGGGAGGGGGAGATATTTTTGTGGGAGCTGAGAACGCTGGAGTGTATCGCTCGACAAATAGCGGGGTAACATGGAGTGCTTGTAATTCGGGGCTGGCAGATACGAATATTACATCTCTCGCGGTGATCGGATCGAATATCTTTGCAGGATCATACGGAGATGGCGTCTTTCTTTCCACCGATACCGGCGCGAGCTGGACGTCTGTGAGTGAGGGAATTTCGAAAGGATATGTGCGATCTCTCTGTGTGATTGGATCCAGCCTGTTTGCCGGAACTGACAGTGGAGGAATATACCTTTCAACCAATAACGGCGGGAGTTGGAACCCCGTGAATAATGGATTGACGACGATCAACGTATGGAACCTCCTGTCAAGCGGCACAAATCTTTACGCCGGGACGTATGGTGGGGGATTATTCCTCTCTACCAATCGCGGTGGAGACTGGAGCGCCATTGGTTTTGCCAGAACCGATGTCCGATCGTGTGTGACAATTGGATCAAACCTCTTCGCAGGCACGTGGGGAAATGGGATATTCCGATCGAATGATGAAGGGGCGACATGGACAGCCGTCAACCACGGATTGTCGCCGCGATATCTTTATGTTCAATCTCTCATTACAAAGGGCCCGGTCATATTTGCGGGAACCTCGGGCAGCGGAGTTATTCTTTCAACAAATGATGGTGCTTCCTGGATTGTGTCAGATTCCAGCCTCTCGAGCATGTATGCGGGCGGGACATTTCTCGCGCTTCAGGGAAACGATGTTTATGCTGCTATACCTACCGGGAAAATTTTTCGATCTGCAGACAACGGAACTAGCTGGAGCGAAGTCGATTCCAGCCTGCCCCCTGCCTCAATCAATGGTCTGGCGGCCAACGCAACGAGCTTGTTCGCTGGAACCGGGAACGGAGTGTATTATTCCACGAATAGCGGAATAGCATGGACGTTTTCGGGACTCAGCGGAGCTCAAATAGGTTCTATCGCCGCACAAGGGAGTGATCTTTTTGTGGGAACGTATGGCCAGGGATTATTCGTCTCCTCCAACAACGGAAAGAATTGGACACAGCGCGGTCCTGCACTCCTGCCTATGAGCATCATGACCCTCTGCGTTACCGGGGCCCCCGTATTCATGGGGACGTGGCTTAACGGCGTCTTGCTCTCCGCCGATAGCGGCAGATCCATGATATCGACGGGCTTAAGTGGGATGACTGTTCTATCGCTGTGCGTGAAGGACTCATATCTTTTTGCGGGCACGTTCAGCGACGGCGCATGGCGTCGTCCGATTTCGGAAATGGTCACTCATATCGACAAGATGGAAGCAGCGACTCCTTCGGCTTACTCACTTTTGCAGAACTATCCCGATCCCTTTAACCCAACGACTACGATCGCATACTCCCTCCCGGTGAGTTCACACGTTCGGCTCCAGGTCTTCAATATCCTTGGACAACGAGTCGCAACGCTCTTTGAAGGAGATCAATTGTCAGGATATCAAAAAGCGA
>CAYLMV010000041.1:29649-32898 GCA_964384415.1 uncultured Chitinophagaceae bacterium
CAACGAGTCGCAACGCTCTTTGAAGGAGATCAATTGTCAGGATATCAAAAAGCGATTTGGACTGCCGATGTAGCATCTGGGCTTTACTTCTATCGCTTAGAGGCCGCTTCCGCCTCTGATCCCTACAAACGCTACGTCGAAACAAGGAAGATGCTCCTGTTGCGCTAGGCGAACTGGTGAGGATAAAATCTCTCGAAGTCTCAGAACAGAGATGCTTGACGGGCAAAAGAGACGAGTCTTAGAATCAGATCACGGCCAACGACCGAATGTGATTTTTATAGCAGGCAGGGCCGATTACGACAAAAAACGTCGGGACCGGAGGGAGCGGTTGAATGACGGTTACAAATGCAACTACGGAACAGAATAGCACATGGTACCTCTCCAGCAACTGCACCAAAACCCTGTCAGTGAAGATTGATCGACATCAGTCTTTAAGGAGCGACAGACGAATCAGCTGATCGCTTTCTCCGTTGAGGAATCGAAGAAATGAACCTTCGGCAGCTCAAAAGTGAGATCTTTTTTTTCGCCAGCAGATATCTTGTCAGGTCTGATTCTGGCGACGATACTGGCCCCGGCGGTTTTGAAGTAGACGAACATTTCATTTCCCATCGGCTCCACGACTTCCACCGTGGCCTTCATGTGTGATCCTCCGGCTTTACCAATGCGAATATCTTCGGGACGAACTCCAATCGTAACGGGTTTGTCAATGTACTTTTTGAGCGCTTCTTTCATCTGTTTTGGTATCGTCACCGAAACGGGGGCATTGGAACCGATGAATGTCATCGTCCCTTTCCGGCTGATGCTCCCCTCGACGAAGTTCATGGACGGGCTTCCGATAAATCCTGCGACGAATTTATTCGAAGGATTGTTGTAAAGATTCAGCGGAGTGTCTGTCTGCAGCACGTTGCCGTCTTTCATCACCACGATTCTATCCCCCATCGTCATCGCCTCCGTCTGATCATGCGTCACGTAAATCATGGTTGCGCTGAGTCTTGAATGCAGCTTCGATATTTCAGTGCGCATCTGAACCCGCAATTTCGCGTCGAGATTGCTCAACGGCTCATCAAAGAGAAACACTTTCGGCTTGCGGACTATTGCCCGGCCCAGGGCAACGCGCTGCCGTTGACCGCCCGAAAGGGCTTTGGGCTTTCGATCAAGAAAGTTTTCGATGTCCAGAAGATGTGCAGCATTCAGTACTCGTTCTCGAATTTCAGGTTTCGGATACTTCCTTAGCTTCAGTCCGAATGCCATATTCTCGTAGACGGTCATGTGCGGATACAAAGCATAATTCTGGAATACCATTGCGATGTCGCGGTCTTTGGGCGGGACATCATTCATCACCCTATCGTCGATCAAAAGAGTTCCAGCCGAGATACTTTCCAGACCCGCAATCATCCTCAGCGTGGTGGACTTGCCGCAGCCTGAAGGTCCAACAAGAACCAGGAACTCCTTGTCTTTGACATCGATTGAGATGTCACGGACGGCAATGACACCGCCATCAAACTCTTTTCTTATGTTCTCTAATTTCACGCTTGCCATCAAGTGCCTTTCATAATTACGGTGCGGAGCTGGCCGAACCCACAGACCAAGTCCTGTTTGTGAAAGCCCGCGCATCGAGAGACTTAAGTGATTCCCTTTTTCACTCATTCAATGAAGATTCACCGCTAGGACCTTCTTCATCGCGAAAAAGAAGGTCCTATTCTTCAAGGCGGAGGATGTAACTACTGCATATTCGTCAGAAGTTCATCCACTGAAACGCTTGCGATGCGCGTTGCGCGATCGGACATCGCGTATGGTATGATCAACGATCCGTTATGCGCAATCGCCCCGCAGGTATAGACAACATTCGGCACATAGCCCTCACGTTCAGTGCTATCGGGGGCTATGAGCGGAGTCTTGAGCCTCCCGATGACCTTCGCCGGGTTTTGAAGATCGAGAAGGACTGCTCCTATGGAATACTTCCTGACCGGGCCGACGCCATGCGTGAGCAAGAGCCATCCCTTTTCCGTTTCGATCGGGGAGCCGCAGTTCCCTATCTGGGTGAATTCCCATGAGGAAGAGGGCTGCATAAGCGGTGAAGGTTTTTCCCATTGATACACATTGTCCGAAAACGCAATGTACAGGTTCTCGGCATCATGCCTCGAAACCATCGCATACTTACTCTTTATTTTCCTCGGGAAGAGTGCCATCCCTTTGTTCTTTGCCGCTTCCCCGCTGAGTGAATTGACGCGGAAGGAACAAAAATCAATCGTATCCAGAAGCAGCGGCATAATGGTTTTCCCGTTGTACGCCGTGTATGAGGCATAATAGGCGGCGGCACCTCCAACGTCGATGAACTGTACAAATCGCGCATCTTCAATTCCATTGACTTCGTACGAGGAAACGGGAAAAATTGCGCGCTCCGAAAGGGGCAACTGGTCCGAAAAATCCATTTCATAGTTAAGCTCGAGCAGCGATTCAAGCTGGTCGATAGAGCGTCGTTGGGCTGTCGAGATTTTGGGGTGTTGTTTCTTCCAACCCGCCAGTTTTTTGGACAATTGAGACCGAGTGAAACTTGCCGGGAGGGATTTGAAGATCGCTTTTACGAAGGCGCTGCGGCGATCTTCATCCTGGAGTTTGCCGAAGAATGCCGATGCGGTGTATTGTGGATCCGGATTCACTGTGGGAGTTGTAACAAACTTGCCCGGCGCATCGAACGAGACAGCACCCTTTGTGTCGATGATTCCCGTGCGGAATTCGATGGATGAGATGTGACCTTCTCCCGTCGCGCGCAAACTCATAATGAAACGGAGCGCGCCGGATTCGAGCCCGCGCTGGTCATAATGCGGCACAATTGAAGGATTGAAGAGAGCGGCGGCTTCCAGCGAGTATTCGCACGTGAAATACGAACCGAGAAGGAGTCGTTTGGCATTTGGCAGCTCACGGCCCGGCGGTAGAAAACTTTTAACGCGCTCATAGCCCGACACGAATGTTCTTTCGAGATCACGGTGGCGATCCCGGAATTCGATTAAGACTTTGTCGAGAGTCTCCCGGGCTTCCTGATCGCTCAGTTTCACCACCCGCTTTACTAGCCCCTTCATTCTCGCCGTATAGCCGTGGCTAAGCGGGGATACCGGAACAAATGGTTTGATGATAACCCGCGATGCATCCGGTTCAATCAGCACGGCTTGACGCCGCACTTCCATTTCTGTCCTCTTCATAGACCTTACCTTTTATCGAAATGTATAACCGCTCACCAGATCGTCAAAC
>CAYLMV010000042.1:0-32540 GCA_964384415.1 uncultured Chitinophagaceae bacterium
CGACAACTTTGCCACGGCAATGGCAATATTATTCTAACAGCTCCCTCTTAAGAAAGGTTCTGCATATATGGCTGGCATGTGCTTTATGTCACCGATGTCAGCCCATTTTGAAATCGAGATCTTTTCTTATTTCAACTCCGCCAAAGAGCGATGCAGCTGTAGAACAATATCTCTTTGTGGATGACAGATAAAAGTTTGTTTAGCAAACAAACGGGGAATTCGGCGGGTGATTTCGGAGAAGGTCAACTGACGCTACGAGGCGTTGGCCGGAGCAGGGCTGAGAAATGATGGTTAATACTCTAAATACTCCAGAAGTTTGTTTTACACTTTCCGATAGGACAACTGGACCAGTCCCGTCGAGTATGTCACCGTATTTGTCAACTCAAATGACTTTCTCGACGCGATCATCGAGAAGAGAGGCTTCCCTTTCCCAAGAATCAGCGGATGTATCGAAAGCTGCATTTCATCGACGAACCCTTTGTTGAGGAAACTTGATGTAAGCAATGCTCCCCCGAAAAGCCAAATGTCTTTTCCGGCTTGGGACTTGATCTCTACGACACGTTCCTCAAAACCATTTCCAATAATTTCACCATCTGGCCCGAAATCGGCTAGACTCCTGGAAAACACGTATTTCCGTTTGTCCGAAAATGCATTCGGGTCAGATCGCATCAATACTTCGAAACTCTTCCTTCCAATGAAAACCGCGTCCGTGCGCTGAAGGAAATCATGCATTCCATAGTCCTGGTCTGTGAAGCACCAGTCATATTCACCGTTCGGCCCTTCGATGAAACCGTCCAGACTCACGGCGACGTTGAGTATTACCTTCCTCATGATGGATTATCTGCTTGAAGATCCGATATAGAGTTCAACTGTCTGCTTCTCTTGGAGGCTCCTCGCTTCATCCATATTTGGAACACCTGCTTCGCACGATGAGATTCCCGATTCGAATTTTATCGGTTGATCGTATTTTACATAGGCTTCTTCACCCTCAAGGCAACGAGCGTCACGTCATCCTGCTGCGGTTGCCCGTTCGCCCATCGCTCTCCCAACTCGGCGAGTGAATTAATGATCTCCTGCGGCGATTTGCCGCCTATCTCCTTCAGCCGCTCTTCCACACGCAAGCTTCCCAGCATTTCCTGGTTCTCATTAAACATTTCAGGCAACCCGTCGCTCATCAGAACGATCGTGTCTCCCGCCGAAAGTTCGACAGTCTTCTCTTCGTATGGAAAATCACTGAAGGCTCCCAGAGGCATCCCCTTGAGTTGAACTTCTTCTACCCGGCCGGTCGATGCACGGTAGACGAAGGGACACGGCATTCCCGCCGACGCCATAAACGCTCTCCCTCCCTTGATGCGGCAAAGCAGCATAGACATGTACAACGATCGCATTTTCAGCTTCTTGAGATTCGAGGTCATGCTCTCAAGGATTTCCAGCAGATTCGAAAGATGTGAAAAACTATTGAACAAGCTTTTTGCGGCGACGACCATCGTGCCGGCCTTGAGTCCGTGCCCGGTCGCATCGCCGAGAGCGACAGTGAGCGTCCCGCTCTCCGAGACCGAAAAGTCGTAGTAGTCCCCGCCCACCTCGGTCGCGGTCTTCATGAGAACCGCGATCTCGAGTCCCGGAATTGCCGGCAGCGAGACGGGGAGCATTGAAAGCTGAAGCAGTCTTGCCTCTTCCAGTTCCTTTGTTTTCCGGGCGTTGTCAGCTTCAAGCACCCTGCGAGAAATTTCCATCTCACGAGCGACGCGCTGTTCGTTTTCGATTCGCTGGGCAATCTCTTCTGCCAAACGAATATTTTCGAGGGCGGCTGCCGCCTGGGTCGCTATCGAAGAGAGCAGCCGTTTATCTTCTCCCGAGTACGGTTCTTCCGATCGCCGGAGGCCCAGGACGAGCAGCCCTGTCAAACGCCTGCCGCGGGCCACGAGCGGCACCAGGCATTCGGGCTGAAGAGCTTCAAGTCCGGAGAACGGATTCGCATGATCTTTAAGAGCCGAAGGAAAATCCATCGGCTCTCCCCGGGATGTCAACACGTCGAGCAGCTGCTGGGTTGGAATGAATGCTGAGAGTGCCGGAGGCGCATCTCCAGACACACATTCGAATTTGCCGGCGGAAGTGCGGAGATAAATGACCAATCTGTCCGGCTGAAGCGCTTCAATAAGATTGCGGTCAAGCAGGGTAGCCAGTTCCTTCCGGTCTGTCGTGAGTGCCGACTTTTCCGCAAGTTCCTCCAGGATCTGACGGGCATCGTACGCACTGCGAAAGAAGGCGTGGTCAATTCTCCCGCTCACACGCCGATGAATCTGGGTCCCTCCCCACAGAAGCAGAGTTCCGAAAACGGACCCAAGCGCCACGGCAGCCGGCTGGCTCAACTGGACATTCGGCTGAAGATAACCGGCAAGGGACATTGCAAAAAGAAGAATCAATCCGATGCTCGCCAGGGAAAGAAGAAAAGTGAAACCGCGCTGGACCAGAAGGTACCTGGCGCTTCGTTTCAGAAGAACCGGTATCTCAAGCACTCGGTGCCGAACGACTGCGTACGCAAACGAGAGCGGAAGAAGAAACAGCAGCAATACCATTATCGTCGCAGCCCAATTCGAGGTCTGGTACCCTGTAAAGTTCTCGGCTGCAGACTGGATGAGAACCGGAACGACCGCAACTCCCGAACCCCAGAGTATCACGCGAATTTTGCGCCGCACTTCTGCGGTGTGGGCGCGGATGAAATTGACCGAAAGGGAAACCAGTCCTAATGTGATGAACGCGAAGGAATAGATGAAGGTGATTTTTTTCGACAGGCCCGGTCCCAGCATCTCATGAAACGGCGGAGGAAGCCACATCTCGCCCAATCGAATCCCCGAAATCGCGAACGTTGCACTCAAAAATAATGCGGCCCATTTCAGCCATGGGACCTTCCGGTCGATGGGCGACCGGTCGGGGAAGACTGCAAAAAAGAAGTAGAAGAGGGGTCCGATGAAGCTGCTGAGAATCGTCCGGTAACCCATTCCGAAAATCTGAAGTCCCGGCGACATCAGGGCAAAACTATTTGTTGGGCCGGGTGCCGCGATGAAACTGCCGAAGAGGAGCGCCAGCAGCCAGGCCATCGGATCTTCAATGCGCAGAACAAGCACAGTCAATCCGACAAGAACGAACGGTACGGGAAAGGAGTTACGGAGCTCGTTAGCGAAGTGTTCAAAGTTTCCTTCGCCCATCAATGACTGACGCAAGCGGAAAACGGCGTTGATCTGCAGCCGATCGTGTGCGCCGGGGCGAGCAATGAGAAGATGAACTGTATCTCCCGGATTATGCTGATTCCAGACCGAGTCCAAAAATTGTGGACCGCCGACCTTGACGCCGTTCATCACAAGAATCTTGTCTCCGTTTCGGAGGCCTGCCATTTCCGCCGGGCTGCCGGTGTAGACCGCTTTTACGAGGTATGCCGATTCCGAGTTGACAAAGTCGTTGCTGAAACCGAGCTCAACGCGGGTAACCATCCTCGAACGTGTATCCGCCATCCAGAGGATGCTGTACAACAGGGTGGCCGCCGCATAGAGAGCGCCCGCAAAGATCAGGAGTGGGCGCAGGCGCCGTCTTCGATCAAGAGTTGCCGGGTTGCTTTGCATAAAGTATTGCCTCTGTTCCCTTCTCGCCGTGTCCCAACTCCGATGATCGAAGCACATCCCGAATATTGCGGCTTCACCCCCTCAATGGAGATTTAACACGTTCAATCGTTCAAGGCCGCGCCTTGATGACGCCGGTGCCCGAGATAGTCTGATGGACGGTGGGCGGATTGCCGGTATACGTAATGACCCCGGATCCTGCGATGGAAGCAGTGAGTTCGTCCGTGACAGCCACTTCAATGTTGCCGGCGCCTGAGATTGCGGCAGAGCACGTCGACGAGACGAGGCCAAAATTATGTATCTCTCCGGCTCCGTCGATCTCGATCGTCTCCGATCTCGCTGTCCCATTCAACGTCATGCTTCCCGCCCCTGTAATTCTGCACGTGATAACATCTGTGTTTACCGAACCGCTCGTGGTGAACTGGCCACTCCCGACGCATTCCAATAAATTGACCGTCTTCATGGATGCGTGAATGTTGACGGTGATGTTGCTGTACGAACCATCCTTCAGGCTCACGATGAGCAATCCATTCTCAACAGAGGTGGAGAGAAGGCCGAGGATGTTGTCGTCCGTCTCCACTGTGAGCGTTTGAACAGTATCATGGGTGATGACCACGTTGCCGGATCCGACAAGTTGAATTCCGGTAAATGGAGCGACAGCGCGTGTCTCCGAGACGAGCTTTCCCGAACCGACAATCTGTTCCTTGTTTGATACGCTGCTATTGTCTGAACAGCCTGAAACCAGGGAGAGAACGATGAAGAGTGCCGCTATGAAAAGACTTTTCATTTTTGCTTGGTGCATGGGGGCCTCCTTATCTGTGTGTGGGGAGAAGTTCGTGGAAGGAAGTCGAACCGGCAGAGATCTTACTGCCCGTCGTGGAAAGAGAATTCACTCCCTCGCCGCAGGCATCAGAACATGCGACTCTTAAAGCGAAATCATACCCGGCAGTTGTACTAGATCCGGTGACCGCAACTTGGCCGTATGCCAATTCGGCAAGGTCGAAGCGGATGGGAATCGAACGTCGGGGAGAATGATTGGGAAGCATTGCGTAGTCTCTGGATGCACTGATCTAAGCCCTCCACCGGTCGCAGCCGCCGGGAAATGGCAGTATCCAACCAGTCGAACAGGCCTTCTAGCGTAAAGTGGTTTCTCGTCTCCATATAGTAATGTAGCAACATTTGCTTCTATTCCACCATGACACGAATCAAGTTTCATTGAAAGCTTACGGAAAAATGAGGTCCACTGTTACAATCCCTTCCATACGGCGAAAAAGCAATTCATCAGTCTTACCGATCTTTCCGCGTTTCGTTTCCAATTTCCCACAATTTGTTCACCGTAGCCCAATTCCGGGTCGTTGCGGGTACTCCAAGTTTCTTCTCAACAAAAGTATTGGAATACTGCGTCTTCCCATATCCATTCCTGCACAGGAGGTAGATTTCGCTCCCCGACAAATGAATTTCGTCCGTTGTATCGCGCACGTTTAATAGGTTTTCTGCTCCAATGCGTGATGGCTCCTCCGACAAGAAGGTGACATGGATCTTTTCGTTTTCCTTCAGAAGACTTGGTTTAAAGGGAACCTTTTTTATCACTTCCCCTAATTGTCCATGGCTTCTCACGACAACGGGGACTTCGAACCCAAAAGCCGCAACAAGCTTCTTCGCGATGTTCTGTTGGTGAACTCCATTCTTCGACCCGGCTGCCGCAAAGACAATGTTGCCGCTTTGAATGTATGTTGAAACGTTTTCATAATGGAGGGATTCGAACACTTTCCTGAGATCCTCCATCTTTATCAGCTTTTGTCCGCTCACATTTATTCCCCGGAGCAATGCAATCCATATTCCCACAGGTTGTCTCATATCAATGTAGAGAATGCCTTCTTCGTCTACCAAGATATCCTTTTGAGCGACTAGAATCTACCCTTCCGCCAAAAGTCTGCATTGCTGTAGAGCCCAAGATTAATTGTAAATCGCGAACCTAGGCCACTCCTTGCTAAATGTAAAATGGGGCCCGCGAGCAACGTAGATCGGGATGACACGTTGCTGCCGCGTGCAGTCCGGGCAGACATGCACTTTGGCTTCAACCACGCTGTCGAACATTTTTTGAAGATCGCGTCGATCGACAAAGACGGCGATGAAGGTATGGATGGAATCCGGGGGCGAGCCCCAGGAATGATAGCTGTTATGGGTTGCGAAAACATGCGGTAGGCCATACTCGGGTCCGTAATACTCCAGCGCGCCCGCTTCTCCGTAATTTGTGCTGACGATAACCGTGTTCATTTGTTCCTGAGAAGGGAGTCCGTGGTAGACGCCGGACACATCGCTGGCAAGTTCGCGCCATCCTAGCCGGTCTGCAAGCCATTGAGGGAGCGGTTCGTTCCGCTTCCCTTGTTCCATATCCAGCGAGAGCCCGAGACTCGAGATATACGATCTCGTTGACGAGGGCGAAAGGAGCGGGGTGAAAATCGGCAGCGCGATCATTCCTCCAACAATGAGCATCACGATAATTGATGCAATGGCAGGCATACGAAAGGATGCAGCGCGGATTGAAGCGATCGCCGCCGCGCCTCCTGCAAATAACACTGTATACATCGCCGCGATCCTATCCGGACGGCTGGAACCGTTGATGATCATTACGAGGAGAAGGAAAAGATAGGCCCATCCAAAAGAACGATACTTCTTCCCTCCGCCGGAAAAGAAAAAGAATCCCAGCCCGCCAATCCACAAAGGAAGAGAGAACGGATTAGCGAAAAGGATCTGATTGAGCACGACCATCGCCGGCGCTGTCGGAATATTTTTGTTCGCCATCGCATTCCTGTAAAATTCGAGCGATGGAAATCCATTGAGAGCCTGCCATACCAAATTCGGCAGGATCAAGAGAAACGAAATAGTCATTCCGACGAAGAACCATCGATTGAACAGCAACCGGCGGCTTGGCGTAAGGAGGATTCCGGCGATGAGGGAGGCGAAATAGAGGACGATCGTATGTTTCATCTCGAGCCCGATCCCCATCATCAAACCAATCCACAGCCAGTATCTTGCATCCTCAGACTGAATCATCCGAATCACCAGGAACACGACAATAGCCCAGATCAACGGCTCGAAAGCATTCATGGAATAAAAACTTCCCATTAACTGGTACACGGGCATGGCGATGACGGCAAGCGCTGCGATAACCAACGCTATCCTCGATCCTCCAAGTTGACGGACAATCACTCCCGTCATGAACACCGTTCCCGCAATACCGAGCGACGAGAGAAAGCGCACGGCGGGGAGCGAATCGCCGAGAAACCAACGGCTCGACGCCAGGAGGAAAATCGAAAGAGGCGGATGGTCCACATATCCGAAGGCAAGGCGCTTCGAGCAGGCGATGTAGTACAATTCGTCTATGAAATATCCGTAGCTCGACCATGCGCTCGTCAGGATGTGATAGAAGAAGAGAGCAGATGAGAGCAGGGCGAGAATCAGGAAATCGTTCTTGTCGAGACGCTGAAGCATGGTTGGCCTTCGTATACCGGCGGCGACGCTTCGTCCCGCCGGGAAAAATAATGGGGTGAATGACGTGAAGAGGAGAACGTAGGTTTTAGGAGGCTCTTGCAAAGCCGAAGCTAACGGCTTCCTTGTTCAGGCGAAGCCGGCTTCCAGGATTCCTGATATCTTTCATTGAGGATTAGTTTTGACACGTAGACAATTTGTCCGGCATGGAGTTCAAAGTGAGTCACCGCAGCGATAAGAGCGGAAAGAACGGTTTGATCAAAACCCTGGATGCGGCGCAGATCGAGGAGCATTCCAGACTTTGTACGGGAAATGACCTCCTGAACCCTTTCGCCTAATTCAGAGAATTGCTTTATGATCTTTTCCTTGGACGTGCCTTCCCCCTCCTCGAATTCCATCGGCCGGTGCCGCACATACGCTTGACCCCCGATTCCGTCCAGGATCCACTGGTTCAGGTTGCCAGTCAGATGTTGGATGATAATGCCGATGCTGTTGGAATGCGACGAAGGACGGTACCAGATCTGGCTCTCATCCAACTGGCCGGTTGCGTGCGCGATGAGCCGAAAGGATTGATCGAACCGGGATCCGACCTCCTTCAATAATTCATTTCCGATTTCCATTTCTCGTTTTCTTTCGTCGGGATACCTTACTTCAAAATTCCCAGCTGTTTGAATTTGTCTCTGTATTTCTCATACAGCAGCGTGTGGCGGCTGCGGAGATCGATCTTCTTTCCCTGGATGAATTCCATTGACACGTTCGTCTCAATCTCCAGCGGGTCGCCGTTGGTGATAATGATCGTCGCATCCTTTCCAGTCTCGAGAGACCCTGCTTGATTGTCAATACCGAGGATCTTTGCGCTGTAGATAGTGATTGCCTTCAATGCCTCATCTTTCGGCAGGCCGTATGCCGCAGCCATTGCGGCGTGGTAAGGAGTATTCCGTTCACCGAATGCTTCCCCTTCGCCCGAGATGGCGAACTGCACCCCTGCCGCCGAGAGTTTCGCCGGGACGGTAAACGCGTTGTCGTAAGCTTCCCAACTCCTTGAAGGAACATCAAGCACCGGGCCCACGATCACGGGGACGTTGTTCGCTTTGAGCAGCTCGGCTACGCGCCACGAATCTCGTCCGCTCACGATGACAATCCTTATGTTTTCATCCTTCGCCCACTGCACCGCCGCCTCGATTTGCCCGGCTTCGTTTGCGCTGACAAAGACCGGTATTTTTCTTTCGATGACAGGGATCATCGCCTCCCAGCGGAGGTCGGTCGCATGGTATGGTATGCCCGCTTTATTTTCCGAGTTCTTCGCAACCATGTAAGCTCGCGCATCGCTGAAAGCGTCTCGCAGTTCTTTCAGCTGCCTCTCCCGTTCTTTTTTCTGATCGTCTTCGGATTGCGTGATCCAGGGATCGCGGAGAATCGTCATTCGGGGCCAGTTCACGACCAGGCCGATCGGCGATTTGAGCACCAGATCCTCTTGGGTCCATCCATCGAGAACAATAGCCGCAGACCGCCCCGAGATCAGCCCTCCTTCGGGCATGACATTCGCTATAACCACGCCGTTTGCCCGAGTCGTCGGGATGAGTTCGCTCTCTGGGTTGACGGCGATCTCTGCTCTCACATTGGGGTTCATTTCTCCAGTCTCGGCAAAATCGTTCGTCGCCCTCACCGCTTCGATCTCCGTCAATCCCAGCGTCGAGTTCGCGTTAATGAGACCGGGGTAGAGATGTTTTCCGGAAACGTCAATCTTTTCCGTCCCAGGGGGAAGGGCAACATCGGTGCCAATGCCGGTGATCTTGCCGCTTTCAAAAAGAATAGTCCCGTTGTAAACATCCGGAGCCGTTACGGGGTGGATCGTCCCGCCGATCAATGCGTTCGGATGGGCCTGTTTCGCCGCTGGTACAGGATCAGAAGCTAGCAATGAACAATCAACAATCAACAATGAACAACAAAATGCAATCAGCAAACGCCTGACATTGAACACAGAGAATCCTCTTCTGCCTAATTCATAATTCTCACTTCTTAATTCTCTTCTCTTCCTCATTCTGCGCCTCCTTCCTCAACATGGCACGAGTACGAAGATTTCTTCGAATGCGCCGATGGCGATCCCCCTCCCGGCGAAGACTTCGATTTGAGAATCTTCTGTATGAGGATGGACCTTTCTCTCTGGATTTCCTCGTTCACGGACCTGTCTTCGTCCCTGTCGAAATATTTCCTTCCGTCAATCCACGTCTGCTCGCACACGGAATAGGTCGAAAGCGGCGAGCCGCTCCATACGACAAAATCGGCGTCTTTCCCGACTTCGATGGATCCTACGCGGCTATCGATGCCAAGCTGCCTGGCTGGATTCATCGTGACGAACTTGAGCGCCTCTTCTTCGCTCACTCCGCCGTACTTGACCGCCTTGGCCGCCTCGGTGTTCAAACGCCTCGCAAGTTCATCGCTGTCGGAATTGTACGAAACCACGACCCCGACATCGTGCATCAACGCGCCGTTGTATGGAATCGCATCGATCACCTCGTACTTGTACGCCCACCAATCGCTGAACGTCGACACTCCGGCGCCGTGTTTCGCAAGCAGCTCTGCAACTTTATATCCTTCGAGCCCGTGCTGGAACGTTCTGATCTTAAAGCCGAAATCATCGGCCACGCGCATGAGCATCAGAATCTCGTCTTGTCTGTAGGAGTGAGAATGCACCCATCGCTCGCCGTGAAGGATTTCTACGATTGCGTCAAGTTCCAGATCCCGATGGGGAGGGATGAGGTTCGGATTCTTCTTCGCCTCGTCCATTTTCTTCTCGTAGTCCTGCGCAGCGCGGAATTCATCCCGGATGATCTGCTCGACGCCCATCCGCGTTTGTGGATAGCGCGTCGTGTACTTGTCGCCCCAGTTGGATTGCTTCACATTCTCGCCGAGCGCGAATTTTATCCCTTCCGGAGCCCCGCTGAATTTCATTTCATCGGGAAGCATGCCCCACCTGAGTTTTACGACCTGGTTTTGACCCCCTATCGGATTCGCCGAGCCGTGCAGGAGGTTCGCCACCGTCAGCCCGCCGGCCAGTTCCCGGTAGACGGCAACATCGCTCCCGTCGACCACATCGCCGATTCTCACCTCAGCGGAGATCGCTTGCCCCGCCTCGTTCACCCCTTCCGAGATCGCGGTATGCGAATGGCAATCGATCAGACCAGCCGTTACATTCTTCCCGGCAGCATCGATGACCGTCGCGCCTTTCGGAGCTGCAATATTTTTTCCGATCTGGGCAACTTTTCCGTTCTTGTAGAGGATATCCGTGTTTTCCAGATTTCCTGCGGGGCCGCTCGTCCAGACATATCCCCCTTTCACAAGAATATTTTCCGGCTGGACCGGTAATGCTTTCCGTCCGAAAGAGACCTCAGGATACGTCACCTCGAACGAAGCGTGTACAGGTTCTGGTTTCTTCGAGGTGTCGGGCGGCTCGATAAATGACTTCGCAAGTTTCGCCGACCAGCTGATGGAAGAGCCATCCGGAAATTCACCGTTCCCTTTCATCGAGGAATCTTCAACAGTTCCTGTCAGCCGCGCGACGCCGGCAAATCCGAGTGAGTCGCCAGCGAACATCAACGCTAGACTTTTTCCCGTGAGAGCTACGGAAATCATTTTCACAGAAACCGTTCCGCGCTTGATCGTGCCGGAAAGTGCGTCCGGCTCGCCGTCGATTACGAATGATCCGGTATCCGCCATCGCTGAAGCAAGGCGTACCGTATAGTGCCACGAGCCGCGCGCTTCTGCGGCGGCCGGCGCTTTCACTTCATACCGTTGTCCGTCGACCCAGGTCTCTCTGATCTTTGTCTTTTCACCGAATAATTCCCCGTCGGCGAGGACAAAATTGGCTGCCTTGCCGGCTTCGATCGTTCCAAACTTTTTTGACATGCCGAGCAGCGAAGCCGGCACAGTCGTGAGCGAGGCAAGCGCATCGTCGGCATTCAACCCCCGTTCTATCGCGACACGGACCAACGAGCGGAATTTTGTGACATCTTTCAGGGTTGCCGTCGTCAATGCAATCGTGACGCCGGAATTCCTGAGCCGGGAAGGATTCTCCGGGGCAAAATCCCAATGGCGCATTTCCTCGAGACTGACGTTAAGCGCCTCTTCGGGCGTGCTGACTGCGGGAGCGTCGGGAAAATTTACAGGGAGGATGATCGGCGCCTCCGTTTTTTTCACCGCATCGAGCCTTCGATATTCGTACCCATTTCCTCTGATCCAAAATGAAAGAGAAAATTCCTTCGCGATTTTGGCTGCCCGGAGAATATTCTGTTCGTCGGTCGTTTCGAAGATTACCGTCTGTTTTCCTGACGCGGCAGACTCCAGCGCCGCGAGAGATTCATTTTCTTCGGGCCGCTCCTGGGCCGGGTTCTTCGCGTAAATTTTCAACGCGTTGCCGTACCATTCTGCATCGATGAACGTCTGACGGATCAGCGCGATGGCGCCCATAAGCGAGTTCGGATATCCATCGTCCCATGCGCCATGAGAAAACGAAATATTTTGCGTGACATTATCCTTCACCAAGAGGGTGTTGGCGTTGCCATCGCCAAGGTCGATGAGAGCGCTGGAGCCATGAAAAATGCCCTTCCCCGGAGCCGTGAGGAGTGTTGTAAAACCCATTCCCCGGAATTTTTCCGTCGTCTCTTTGTCCGGAAGGAACTGTTCGGCGCCCGAGACTTCCGGATGCACCTGCGGATTCCAGTGAGCGGATCCGCGTATCTGATCCGGCGTTTGCTGGCCTGGCTGGGATGATTTCGGTTTGATCTGGCCGACGTCAGTGCTCAGATCGATCAAGCCGGCGTAGGCTGTCATCCCGGCGCAATTCCAGACCCGTGCGTCGGCCGGTATTGCCACGTTCTCGCCGGCGGCTTCGATGAGGCCGTCCCGGACGATGATCGTCCCTTTTTCGATCTTCCTCCCGGGGCCAACCACGATGGATAGGTTCGTGAGTGCATGAACATCCGGGGTATGCTTCCGAACGCCTTCAGCCGGTTCAATCTGCGCGAGGGCCTGATGCCACACGATCGCAACAATTGCCGTCAACAAAAAAAACTTCTTAGACACCTGTCCTCCTGCAAAAAGTGAATGTCCCAGTCGTCTCAGTCTATCTCTCAATCCAGGAGCTTCTCCCAGTTTCAAAATTCGGCCGCACCACCGTGAGCGGGTACGGTTTTGGCGAAGCCAAGGACCACGTTGAATCAACAAATGATACTGCAAACCAGTTCTCCGCCTTGACGTCGGAAACTTTCCACGTGCTGTCGCTCATGAGTGTCTGGACCGTGCCGTCCACGGTTTGCAGCTCGCAGTAAATGTTCACGCCGGCAGAGCTCCCGGGCTCAAACGATTGCGCCTCCACAGCCAGCACATTGACGGAGTCGTTCAAGAGAGGCAGAATATCCATCACCTTCATCCGCTGCGGCTCGATGCTCAAAGAATTGGAGCGCCGCACATAAACTTCTCCGGCAGCTTTTCCGTTGATCAGAAGTTTCGCATACGTGTCCGCCATCAATTGAAGAGTAGCAGACCGAAGCCCTTTCGGAGTTTGAAATGTCTTCCTGAAATACGATCTCTGCACCTGGGGCAGAGTATCGCTGCCGGGGTTTGCGTGCGGATGATAGAGCCACTGGCTTCGGAGTTCCGGATTCATCCACACCAGCCCGCGTTTGGCCTGATCGATTTCTTCCTGCCAGTAAGCAGCCTGGCGGTCATATCGGTTGAGAAGGTTTTCAAGGCCGGCCGATTCATTCGTCGCGAGCCAGAGCCTTTCGAATTCGTTCTTCAAAGAAGCCAGGTCCTTGAGCACATCGGTGCAGATATCGACAATCGCGGTCTGTGCTGAATCGTTACGCGAGACGCCCGCTGCAGAGGCATACAATCGCTTCACTGCATCGGCAGCTTCGATCTTCTTGGCGAACCACAGGTTTAGCTTTGCGACGAACGTCAGATAACGCAGGTGATCTTCCTCGCGGCCAAGCGTGCCTCTCTCCTCCTCGAGAAGGGCAAGAACCAGGGGCATCGTTGACTTGATACTCTCAACCCGTTCGGTCATGTTGAGATATCCATCCTGGCGGGATTGCGGCCTCAATGGCAGCATCGGATGCCGCCACAACTCATGCCAGCTGAACGAATTCGCGGGGCTGGATAACATGGCGTAGATCGATTGCAGTTTTGCAACGTCATTCGTGAGGAAGAAATCCTTAAAGAACGTCTTGTTGAACCGAGACACATCTGCATGTTCCGGATTCCATGAACATTCAGAGGTCCATGCATAACCATAGTAATTCAGTTCTCGGAGTTCCTCTCCGCCATAATCATTCCAGTTGGACGTCAAGATGCCAAGCGATCCGTTCGCGTGAGCATCACGATTGAAATTTCGGATATTGACCAGCGATCCAAAAAAATCAGGAAACGGTCCGGTAAAATTCCACACAGCCGGGCATGCAATGAACTGAAACGAAGCTTTCCTGAATACTTCCGGGCTGGTGTACGAAAACTCGGGATCGTAATGCCAGTCCACGATGACGATGTCTTTCGAAATCTTATCGAGGATGGCGGGGTTGTTGAGGATGATATCTCCGTACATCATCGGCTTCTTGCCGTATTTCCTGATGATCTCGACGACCCGTTTGTAGTGATCCGCGTGAACCGTCGCGAGCCCGTTCTTCGCTACACGGTCTCTGTTAAAACCGAGCCCGACGTCCCACGATTCATCGGCTGCCATATTGAAATACGGCGAACTGAATGCGTGACACAGTTCCCCGATCATTTCATCCAGCATCGCGTACACCTTTTCGTCGCTGACGTTGAGCGTCTGCGCTCCGGGAAATTCCGCAAGGGGGAGATATTCCGGCTTGGCGAGGATGTTTTCCCAGTGGCCGAGCGATTCAAATGTCGGGATCATATCGACATGATATTTCTTTGCATAACTGTCGAGGTTCCTTACCTCGGCCGCCGTCAACGCCCCGCGTCCCTTTCCGATCAGGGGATGATTCTTGAACACGAACATGTCTTCCAGGTACGGTGAATAGGTATTCATTTTGTACCGGGCAAGGAACCGGATAATCTTCTTGAAGTTCTCGAGAGTCGAGACTTGCCCCCTGCTCAGATCATCGGAGATGCCGCGGATTTTCTCGACGGGGAAATCGCTGATTGACACGCCGTCGGCGAAGATGTTCCGTTTTTCCCGAACCAGGATTTGGAGCAGGGTCATGACGCCGTAAAACCTCCCGGCCTCTGATTCTCCGACGATCACGATACCGGAAGCATCAACATCGAGGAAGTATCCCTCATCTTTCATCATCGGGGTCACTGTCCCCTTACGGTCTCTCAGAAGTTGTCGGCCAAATTCGGTCGCCGGGGAACCGATAAAAATGTAGCTGGCAGGAAGCCTCTTCAACGAATTTTCCGTTACGATCTTGAGCTGCGCCTCTTTCCGATCGCCAAAATCATCGTTGATCTGCTGCGCCGCAAACATTTCCTGGCTCGAGCCGGAGCCGAGAACAATCCTCGTACCGCTGGCGATCTTGAAACGGACGTTCTTGGGCGTCAGCCATTGCGGCGTAGGAAGGATCGACGGGATTGATTGTTCGTTTTCCTGGGCGCTGGTCATGAAAGTGCAGAGCAAGCAAGCGAAGAAAAGCTTAACAGTGAGCTTCATAGTTCCCCCCAAAAAAATAATTGAGTGCAGTCGAGTATGCAATGGTCCGGGCTATGCGGAATGATCTTGATTCTGGCAGGACGTCCGGCGCTCTTCTTACTTAGAAAAGCGCCTGAGGAATATACCGAACTACGGGTACCTTTTCAAGAGGAGAAAACCGCTGCTGCAAACAACATCGTACGGGAAAATTGAATATTGATCAGTGTTTGTTCCAGGCGAGAGCTGCGGATCCTGAATAGACGGTTGGCGATTCTATTCGTATCTCAAGGATTCGACAGGATCAACGCTCGCCGCTTTGCGTGCAGGAAAGAATCCGGCGAGAACCCCGATCAGCGTAAGAATCCCGGCCGTAAGAAGCATGATATTCATCGAGAGAATCGGCCTCCCGAGAAACTGCATGGGGCCGTCGTCCGCCGGAATGGTTCGGACAATCGTGATTACTCCCCACGAAAAAATGAGCCCTGCAAATCCGCCGAGGAATGAAATCAAAAGCGATTCGAACAGGAATTGGAAGAGAATGTAGCCCTTTCTCGCTCCGATGGCCATCTTGATGCCGATCTCCTTGGTTCTCTCTTTGACGACAACGTACATCACGTTCGCTACTCCAACTCCGGCGATAAGGAGTGTAAGAAATCCTACCGAGCCGAGGAAAATTGAAATGCCAAACCCGACTTTCCTGTTCATCGCCTCGTCTTCTATGAAATCCCAAATGCCAAGCGCCCGTTCGTCCGACGGGTCGAACCGGTATTTTCGTCCGAGGACACGATACACCTCGCTCTTCACGAACATTTGTTTGCTCGGATCGCTCGGTCTGACAACGATCGAATTCACGTACTTATTGCCGTACATATTGCGGAATGAGGTGTAGGGAATGATTGCGCGCCGGTCGTCGGGCCCGTTGTTCATCGATGTTTGAAGCTTTTCTTCCATAATCCCCACAAGCGTGTACGGAGTGCCGTCGACGAGAAGGACCTTCCCGATCGGGTCCTCATCTTTGAAAATCTCTTTCGCGATCTTCGCACCCAGAAAAATCACTCTCCGTTGTTCTGCGACATCGTGCTCGTTGAGGAATCTTCCCCCGCCAGCCGGGTACATCCGGCGCATTTCCTCGAACCCGGCATTTACCCCTTCGCATTCGGTCGTAATGATGAACTTGTTGTACGTCAGTGTCACGTTGTTGTGGTATTGCGGGCTGGCAAGGTCGATGGCCGGAATCGACTGGCGAAGCATGTCCACGTCGTCTTCAATCATTTTCACGCGACGGCCTTTTGGCAGCCCTTCATACACGAGCCCCGTTTCGCCGGGATAGACAATCATGATCCGGTTGCCGGCATTGATCAGTCCGTTCGTCAAACGGTCCGTTAATCCTTCGCCGAACGCGAGGAGGAGAACAACAGAAATCGTTCCCCATGTGACTGCGATCAGCGTGAGCATGGCTCGCGTCCGGTGCGCGCGGAGATCGTAGAAGAATTCCCTGAGAAGTTCTATCCACATCGGGTCAGGTCCTCAAACATTCGACAACGTCCAGGTTGGCGGCGCGGCGCGCCGGCATCACTCCAGAGACAAATCCAATAACCGACAGCACAAAAACAGTTGCGACGGTAACTTCGATTGAAAGAACCGGTGTCCCGACAAAATCCTGAATAGGGACGTATCCCATGAGTTTGATAATTCCGTAGGCGATCACGAACCCGATGACCGAGCCGATCGAGATGATAAAAAATGTTTCCATGAAGAATTGGAAGAGAATATTCGACCGCTTCGCGCCGACCGCCCGTTTTATGCCGATCTCCTTGATCCTCTCCTGCACCACGATATACATGATGTTTGCCACGCCGATTCCCCCGACGGCGAGGGTGAAGCTCCCGATCAGACCCATGAAGAGGTTGAATGCAAGGAAGAAATAGAAAAGGAACTTGTCGAACATGCTGGTGTCCCATATCCAGACGGCATCGTGGTCGGTCGGATCGAACCGGTAGTGTTTTCCAAGAACTTCCCGCACCTCTTCGTCCACCTGTTCCGCTCTCGATGGATCCTTTGGCTGGTAAATGATATCACGAAGATGGATATCACCGAACACGGAAGAGAATGTGGAGGCCGGGATAAAAATGCGGTCCTGGTCACGGGACTGGTACGAGGAATTCTGCGTTTTCTTTTGCATCACTCCGATGACCGTGAACGGTACGTGCCCGACATAAATAACTTTCCCCACAGCTTCCGTTTCTCCAAAGAGAAACTCCCGAACTTTGTTCCCGATAAGAACTACGCGTCTCCGGTCTCTCAGGTCGGGTTCGTCGATGAACCTCCCCCCGGGTTCGGGAATAATGTTTCTCATCTGGGCATAGATCGGATAGATGCCGGTAATCGCCGGATTGAGAATATTCTCTCCGACATGAACGGGAACGCGCCATTTGATATATTCGGGGCTGATGGCGCGGACATCGGTCACCTGGGCGGCGATCATAGCCGCATCTTCTTCGATGAACGAAATGTGCCGTCCCGTGCCGAACCCTTCGAACGGTTTCGTCGTCTTCCCCGGGAACATGATGGAAATGCTCTCGCCGATCCCGTGCATGTTGATGCTGAGCTGCTTCTTGAAACCAAGGCCGAAGGCGATGAGAACGATGATCGCTACCGTTCCCCAGGTTATCCCGAAAACAGTCAGGAATACCCTCAGCTTCTGCGCGCGCAGGTCGAGGATGAATTCCGTCAGCGTTGTCCGAAACTGATTCATGGCTAGTCGATCTTCTTAACCGGTTTCTCGAATACTTCGTCTCCTTCTTTCAAGCCGCTCACAACTTCAACGTTAATGGCGTCGCTCAAACCGGTCTTTATTGCCCGTTGATCGGATCTCCCGGCGGCAAGGGCGCACTGAACAATGGACGAATCGTTCCGGAAGGTGACGACGCGTTCCGGTATCATCAGGACATTCTCTTTCTTCTGGATGATGATGTTTGCGTTCGCGGAATATCCTGCACGCAGCGTCGAGTTGCTCGAGGCGGGGATCAGAATCTCAATCGGAAACACGGTTGCATTCTCCTTCATCTCCGCCTTGAGGGAAATCTTCCGCAGGGTCCCCCGGATGGTATCGTTCGGGAGCGCCCCGACCTTCAGTTCCGTCGGCATCCCCTCTTTCAGTTTGCCGACATCGATCTCATCGACAGTTCCCTTGAACAGGAGCCTGTCCATATTTGCCATCTTCATGAGGACGGTCCCCTCCTGGTATGTTGTCATGGGCGTCACCGGATCTCCGGCTTCGACCGCTTTGCTCAGAACATACCCGCTGATAGGCGCTTTGATGATGGATTCAATCTGGGTATTGCCGATGCTCACCTTGCCGCTTTCGAGAAGCGCAAGCCTTTCCTTCGCGATGTTTAGATGAAGGTTGGCTTCCTGGAACCGGCGTTCGGCATCTTCATACTCCTTGGTCGAAATGAGTTGTTTCTTGATAAGCGAATCCATCCGCACCTGATCTTTCCCGACGTTCACCACTTCAACCTCAGAAAGCTGAACCTGTCGCTTGGCGTCGGCGAGTTCAATGGGGGCCGGATCGGGCTTCACTTCCAGGAGCGGGTCGCCTGCGTTGACGAATGTTCCGGCGTCTGCGAAAATCTGCTTCACGACTCCGCCTACCTGCGATTTTACCGAAATCTCATTTTCCGGTTCAATCGTGCCGACGGCCAGCGCTTTCTCTATGATATTGCCTCGCTGGACTTTTACCTTCGGCAGGTCGGTTTCCTTGGAGTTCTTTGAGCTGCCAAAAAATATGAATGCGCCGGCGGTCAGGAACACCACCGCAAACGAAGAAATGACTATTTTCTTTTTCATTGTCCAACCCTTGATAGATTTAGATAGCTCGGGAGAAGTCATTGAGATATGTTCAGGTTAGATACGGCTGATGAAAGGAAAGGTTGCATGAGGGTTAGACTCTGGAAGCGGTTGAACAGTTGGGGTTGCGGAAGTGAATTGACGCAGCATCCCCAAGTGCGAAATTCCACGGAGAAGAGCCATCCACACCAAGGAAAGGAATTCGGAACGCAACGTAACCCTTCCTTGGTGTGAGGAACAAGACTACTTAGCGGCTTCTGCCGCCCGGATCTTTGCCATCACACTATGGCGCCGGCCATAGCTGAAATAGATGGTAAATCCGAGAAGAAGCCAGATGATCAATCGCCACCAATTCTCCGCCGGCAACGAAAACATCAGGAGCAAGCAGCTGAGAATCCCCAGGATGGGAACAAGAGGGACAAAGGGGGCGCGGAACGGACGCTCTGCGTCGGGGTTTGTGCGCCGCATGATCAATACCGCCGAGCAAACGATCACAAATGCAAGCAACGTACCGATGTTTGTAAGTTCGGCCAGGATTCGGAGCGGAAGAAATGCAGCCATCGTGGCAACAAAGCATCCGGTGAGAATCGTCGCCTTCCAGGGTGTCCGGAACTTGTCATGGATGGATCCGAAAAAGCTGGTGGGTATTAGTCCGTCCCGGGCCATTGCCAGAAGAACGCGCGGTTGGCTGAGCATCATCACCAACAGAACGGAGGTGATGCCGGTGATCGCTCCAACGTCGATGAGCCGCTGCGCCCACGGTAATCCCTTTTGTGCAAACGCGTTCGACACAGGGGCGTTGATGTCGATCTTGTCATAAGGAACCATCCCAGTGAGAATACCCGACACCACTATATAGAGGACGGTACAAATAATAAGCGATGCAATGAT
This sequence comes from uncultured Chitinophagaceae bacterium, assembly GCA_964384415.1. GTDB lineage: Bacteria > Bacteroidota > Ignavibacteria > UBA10030 > UBA8401 > JAGVPT01. Next base: position 19,504 of record CAYLMV010000042.1, read on the forward strand.
GCCGATCGGCACATCGCGTTTAGGGTTTTTCGCCTCTTCGGCATGAGTCGAGACAGAGTCAAACCCGATGTAGGCAAAAAAGATAATCGCGGCCCCGGCAAGCACGCCAAGCGGCGCTCCCCCGGACCCGGTTTGACCGAACAAGGTATGTCCGAAAAAGCTGATTCCAGTGTAGCCATACGGGGCAAACGGATGCCAGTTGGCCGGATCGACGTAAAAGGCGCCGACAACAATCACGAAAAGAACGATGGCAAGCTTCACGATCACCATCCCTGCATTGAATCCTGCACTCTCGCGTATGCCGATAACGAGAATGACTGTGATGATCGCGGTAATGATAATCGCCGGAACATCGAAGAAGGCGCCGGTGGTAAAAAAACGGCCGGTGTCGGGATTGAAATCAAATGGAGAGTTGGCAAATGAATAGGGGATGTGAATGCCGAAGCTTTTCAGGAGATCCTGAAAGTGAGCCGACCACCCATGCGCCACCGTCGAGGATCCGACAGCATACTCCAGCACGAGATCCCATCCGATAATCCAGGCAAAGAGTTCACCCAGCGTAGCATACGCATACGTATATGCGGAGCCGGCCACCGGAGCCATGGATGCGAACTCGGCGTAACAGAGTGCTGCGAAAACGCATGCAACGCCGGCTGCCGCGAACGAGAGGACGAGTCCCGGGCCCGCCTTGTCGTGAGCGGCAACACCGGTGAGCACAAAAATTCCGGTGCCGATAATCGCTCCAACGCCGAGACTCGTAAGAGTCACCGGACCGAGCACGCGACGCAGCCGGTTCTCTCCTTTCATCTCTTCAAGAAGCAGTGCGAGAGGTTTCTTTGCAAAAAGATTGTTCGCCATTCAGTACGCTCCGGTTAGTGAGTGGTGGTATAGCAATCTATGGTCGGGGAAAATATAGCAAACGACGGGTGAAAATGCCATCAGCCTAACCATCGCCTCTACCATGGCAGGGTCAGGTGTCGCTCCTTGTATAGATATCGAAAAAATGTTTGATCTCTGCCAATCCATTTTCGATGAAATACGGAACAGCATCTCCGAAGGCATGAAGGATAATGACGGCGTTCACATTGGCGTCTTTGATCGAAGCGTTGGAAATCCGGCGCGACATTCCTCTGTTGACAGCTGAAATGGACTTATATAATTCAACAAGGTGCTGCAATTCCCAATCCGGCTTCTTCCCTTCCCGCATCACAAGGAATTGGCCCGTCAGGTACGTGGAGACTGTCCGGAACATCGTCTCGGTCGGAGTTGCAAACGGAAGATGGAAGCGCACCATCGGACGGAGCTTGTCCATCACGGGACAGTTGCTCGTGACCATGTAGATACCGATAATCGAGCTGAGTCCCTTTTGGAGAGTTGTATCCTTAACGTACGTGCGCTCCGGCGTTTCGACAGTGACATGAGTCCGCTCGTGCGAGACGGAGTCCTTGAATTCCGTCACGATACGAGAAAGGTTTACGGCCACGGGACAATATTCCGTATGTTCCGCCAACGGACAGTGTTCGCACGGGAAAAAACTCAGTTTCGCCCATTCCGGTTTAGGAAGATCCCTGTCCTGTATCAACTCCAGGGTTGAGGCGTCGAGCGCGATCTCGAACACCTTGGGATCAGCGCTGTCGAAGCTAAACGTATATTTATACCGAACAGGTTCGGCTTTTGGCTTTGGGTTCATCCACTCCTACACGTGGGTGTGAGTACGACAGCGATGGAGCCTGCAGCAAACCCGGATCCTCGGCGTTCGCAGGCCTATCACGAATTTACCGGAAGCGTGAAACTGAACGTGCTTCCTTTACCGACTTCCGATTCGGCCCAGATGGTGCCGCCGTGAGCCTCGACGATGTGTTTTGAGATTGCCAATCCGAGGACGGTTGTTTTCAAGTCACTCGGTTTCGAGGTAAGTTGTTCTTTGTACTTGTTGAACACCAGGGGGAGTTCATCAGAGCGAATGCCGACGCCGTTGTCTTTGATGGCAAACATCACGTACTCTTTCTCCTTGCCTAATTCTTCGCGAGTGGTTTTCGAGACAGTGATGGCGATAGACCCCTCCCGCAAAGAATACTTGAGGGCATTGTCGAGGATGTTGTTGATCACCTGCGCAAGTTTGTCAAAATCAAAATCTACCGTCGGCAGGTTCTTCTCAACTTTCTTTATGATTTTGATTTCCTTCGACTTGGCCAGTATCTCGTAGCGCGCACACATCATGTCGGTAAAGATGGCGATGTCGAGCGGTTTCCGTTCCAGCGTTACCAGCCCCGCCTCAAACTGAGAGAGGTCGATCATTTCTTTGACACGCTGGGTCATCTTCTCCGTCAGTTCTCCGGCGTACCGCAGCAGCACCGCCTGTTCTTTCGAGATGTGTCCGGACTTGCCTTCGATAAGGTGTTCCACAGTCGAATCGACCGTCGTGAGCGGCCCGAGCAGATCGTGGAAAAACGTCGACATGTAGCGCTGTTGTAGCTCGCGGAACGCTCTCTCTGATGTCTTTGCGCGAAGTGTTGATTTGACCCGGGTGATAAGCTCGGTCATCTCGATAGGCTTCACGAGGTAGTCCTTCGCCCCTTTTTTCAGGCACTCAATCGCCGTCGAAAAATCGGCAAACCCCGTCAGCATGATAATCTCTATCGAGGGGTAGTCCTCCGTGATGTGACCAAGCGTCTCAATCCCGTCCATGTTCGGCATATTGATGTCGAGAAGCACCAGATCCACGGGAGCTTCTTTCAGCGCTTCGAGGGCCGCTTCTCCGTCTTTTGCGACGCTGACGTCAAAGTCGGCTCCTTGCAGGCGCATTTTCAGCGTCAACCGAAGACTGTCTTCGTCATCTACTACGAGGATTCTATCTTTCATACGGATTCACTCTAAAGTTGAATTAGTTCTGTGATCTATGCCACCGGGAGCGTGAAATAAAACGTTGTGTGCTTGCCTAATTCGCTCTCGACTCCCATGATCCCTCCGTGAGACTGGATGATCAGCTTGCAGATCGACAAGCCGAGCCCCGTCCCTTTTTGCTTCGTCCTCTTTGCCGTCGAGACCTGCTTGTAGCGCTCAAAGAGCTGAGGAATTTCCTCCGCCGGAATTCCAACTCCCGTGTCGGTAATTGCCACCCTTACCATTGTCTTCGTCTCAGTGGAACCGGGAGGTGTTGTGCTTTCCAGCGAAGTTGCCAGCGTTACCAACCCGCCGGCCTTCGTGAACTTGAGCGCGTTGCTGAGCAGATTCATAACTACTTGTCCCACCTTTTCCGCGTCGACCAAAACATCCGGAATATTTGCGCCGTACTCTCTTTTGACAGAAATCCCCTTCTGCTTGAACTGCAGCGCCGTTTCCCGGCTGACGGTGTCGAGAATGATAGGGAGGGCTATCTTCTGTTTATCCAAAGACATATTACCCGCCTCAAACTTCGAGAGGTCGAGAATATCGTTGATCAACTCCAGCATCTTCTTGGCCGAATCCCCCGCGGTGTCGAGCAGCCCGAGCTGCTCTGCCGTGTAGGTCTTGCCCTGGTCGCGAAGTTCCTTGAAGAAATCGATAACGCTTTTGATGCCGTTCAACGGACTCCGCAGATCGTGCACGAGCATTGCCATGAAGTCCGCCTTCGTCCGTTCCAGTTCCGCCTCGGCCCTCTTCACCCGGACGAGCATTTTTGAGCGGACAAGCAGCTCTTCCGTATCGATCGGCTTCGTCAGATACTCGTCGGCGCCGAGTTCGAGCCCCTGTTCAATGCTGCTCGCATCCTTTCGCTGTGCCGTCAGAAAGATGACAGGGATCTTGGCGGTCATGGGATTCGCACGCAGGTGCATAAGCGTTTCAAAGCCATCCATTTCCGGCATCTGTATATCGAGAAGGATGACGTCGGGATTCTGTTCCTGCGCGATCGTAAGGCATTGCCGGCCGCTTGAAGCCCGAAGCATCCTGATCGGCTTGCGCTTCAGCGCAAATTCAAGAAGATCAAGGTTGTCTTCAGTATCGTCTACAACTAAAAGCGTAGGATCTAGATATTCCATGGTCGTACCTTTCCGCTATTGAGAGCGTTCACGTCGTCCGCAGGATCTGTTTAATCGCGTTCGAAAGAGTCCCCTGCGTGAACTCTGCTTTCTTTACAATGTCTTTTGCGTAGGCGTTCAACTTATCCCACTCCTCCGTCGTCAGCTCCTTGCCGGAAAGAACCACGACCGGGATCTTCTTCCATCTCTCGTCCTGCTGCAGCCGCTGGATAACGGCGAATCCATCCATCTGCGGCATCACGAGATCGAGGAAGATGATCGAAGGAATCGACCGAGCAAGAATTTCGAATGCCTCCGGACCGTTGTTCGCAATTTCTACCTTGCATCCTTCGGTCTCCAGCAGGCGTTTCACGGCAAGCGTGAATTCCTGGTTATCATCGACGACGAGCACTGATCGTTCACCCGCGCTTGCCACCCGCTGAACGAGCGACAAGAGTCGTTTTGGCTCCGCTGGTTTCGTAATGACGTCGATAGCTCCCAGCGAGATAGCAAGGGGCTTATTGTCGATGATAGAATGGATTACTACCGGGATATCTTTTAAGTTGTCGTTCGCTTTCAACTCCCGAAGTACCTGCCAGCCGTCTTTCTTCGGCATCATGATGTCGAGCGTGATGAGCGCAGGTTTGTGCTCCAGCGCGATGCGGATTCCTTCATCCCCGGAGTTTGCTCCGACAACAGAATATCCCTCGGGAACAAGATACTTCGTAAGAATTTCGACGACATCGGGATCGTCGTCTATGCAGAGGACCCTGGGACCATTCCCTGCGATGGCCCGAACCGTGGCGGGAGGAGCGACACTCTTCGCGTCAGGCACAGGAGTCTGAGAAGGGGGCGTGGGGAGTGAGGCACGTGGCGGCATCGTCGACCTCTCCAATTTTTCTCTCAAGTCTTCCGGAAATTCAGAGGGAATGACCAGGGTGAAGGTCGATCCTTTTCCGAATTCGCTTTCTACTGTCAGGTCACCGCCAAGGAGAATCGCGAGCCGCCGTGAAATCGGAAGTCCTAAACCCGTGCCTTTGTACTTTCGGGTGTTACTGTTATCGATTTGTTGGAACTCTTCGAAAACTTTGCTGAAGTTCTTTGCCTCGATGCCGATGCCGGAGTCTTTTACCGCGAACGATACCATCCCGTTCTTTTGCGTGACGGTAACAATGATGTCCCCTTTCTCAGTGAATTTGGCTGCGTTGCTCAGGAGGTTGACAAGAATCTGTTTTACCTTCAGGGTATCCGTCTTCAGCGTCCGCAAATTTTGACCCATGTTCTGTTTCAATCCGATATCCTTCCCCTTGAGAAGCCCTTCCACTGCCGCGAGCGAATTGGCAACGACGTTGGCCGCATCGTCGGTCTCTACATTCACCGTCATTCGCCCCGATTCGAGTTTGGAGAAGTCCAGAATGTCGTTGATCAACTGAAGGAGGTGTTTCCCGTTCCGCAGGACTTTCTCAAGCGCCATGCTTTGATCCGGAGTAAGCGGATCGCCGCTGGGACCGAGGAGCACAGAGCTGAACCCGATAATGGAGTTCAGCGGGGTGCGGAGTTCGTGCGACATGCTCGCCAGAAATTCGGACTTCACACGGTATGCATTCTCGAGCTCGGCGTTTTTGGAATTCAGTTCATCGTTCTTGCCGGCAACTTCGCGGGTCAGTTTTTGCGACGCCTCGAAGTTTCTCGCGTTGGTGATCGCGACGCCGAGCTGCGGGACCGAGTTGTTGATGATTTCCTTCTGGAGTTCGTCGAAGCGGTTCATGGATCCGAGGATCAAGACGCCAAGGACACGGTCCTGGAAAAGAATCGGGACGGCGAGAATTGAGTACGGCGCGACTTCCACCAGGCCGGTGTCGACGTCGAAGCCCGAAAGGATCGGAATGTTCTTTACTTCGAGGACCCTTTGCTCCGCCGCACATTGTCCCGGAATTCCTTCTCCGATCGCGAAGGTCTTGATCTTCCCCTCGGTCTCTTTGAGTGCGTACCCGGCGGAGAGTTCAAGCACCTTTTTCTCTTCGTTCATCAAATAGAGCGCTCCCACCGAAGCACGGGAGTGATGGCACAACAACTGCATGCTCCGGTGCTGGACTGTCTTGATATCGGCATGGGCGTTCAATGCCGTCACGAGCTCGGAGTACGCATTGAGACGCGTATAGTTATTGCCAAGCATGGTAGACATTTTATTGAAATCCGCGGCGAGCTGACCCAGTTCGTCGGAGCGTTGAAGATTGATCGGGTCAAACTTGCCTGCCATGATGTTCTGTGTTCCCTCTTTCAGGATCCGGACCGGCGTAGTAATATTTCGCGTCAGAACAAACCCGAGCGCGACGGCAAAAACGGCTAGCAGGATGTTGACTAACCCGATAAACGTCCCCAGTTCCCGCCCGAGATTTGTTGCGAGATCCAGGCTGCGCTGCTGCGAAGCCGACAGCTGACGAGACATTTCCCGCACGAGCAGGCGTGCCCGAAAGAGGTTCTGGGTTCGAACTTCCTGAACAGCCAACGCCGCGATTTCTTCGTCGACATTCTTGCCGCTTTTGCGGTCATCCCCCAGCTGAATCTTCTTTTCCCCGATGTCGCTGATCCATTGATACGTGAAAGTCTTGACTTCCTTGAAAGCCGAACTGTACACCGTATCGGTGACGTTATGCTCAACCGCCGTCATCGCATCGTCAAAGCCCCGGACGGCATTGACGTAGTTGGCCCGGGCTGATTCGTCGCCGGTCAACAAATACTGATTAGCCATGTCCGGAGCATCGGCAAGCACATGGCGCACACTTTCGACATTTACGAGCATCCGGATTTCGCCCGATGCAAGGCCGAAGTTCTTCTCGATTTCGGCGAGGAGATAGAGAGTGAGGAGCGTCATCGCGGTGAGGATGATGAGGAGGAAGGCAAAGTTCGCGAGAACTCTCCAATACAGTTTTGACTTCAACATGATGTACTCCTGCCTAATAAAGACATTTCATATGCCCTCTCCATGATCAATGATGTTCCCTTCCCCGGATCATCGGTCAATCCGCCAAATACTTTGTAATGAGCGTAATAAGCTCCTGCGGATCCATCGGTTTGGAATAATGCTCCGCACAGCCTATCTCGAGCGTGCGCACTTTGTCTTCCGGTTTCGCCTGCGCCGTAAACGCGATAATCGGGATGTGCTTCGTCCGCTTGTCCCCTTTCAGTATGGGAATTGCGGTCCAGCCGTCCATAACCGGCATCTGCATATCCATCAAAATAAGGTTAGGTGTGTGCTCGAACGCTTTGTCGACCGCCTCCTGGCCATTTTCGGCGATGATAAGCTCCGCACCCAGGCGGCTCCGCGATAAGACAAAGGAGACAAGGTCCCTGTTGTCTTCGTCATCTTCCGCCAGCAATATTTTCTTGCTCATGACAACTTTCCTTTCAATAATCTAATTCTCAACGAAAGTACGGCGACAGCGCTCCATCAACTCAATGAAGAGACGTAATCACGAAAATGGGTAAGTTTTTCATTCATCGTGATCATTAATTCATCAACGTCGACTGGTTTCTTCAAATAACCTTCGTGCTGGCGAAGTTCCGACGACTGAAGCTGGGGAACTTCCGTCGATTCGCAGAGCAGAATGAAGGGGATAAAATTGAACTTCGGAGATGCCCGAAGCAGGTGCAGAAATTTTACTCCGCTTAAACTTCCGGGAGCAAATTCCGTGTGGCACAGAATGAGGTTCGGATTCACTTTCTCGATTTTTTCCAGAGCCTCTTCCGGCGTTCCCGAGAGGACGACGGCATAACCGGCAGATTTCAGGCGGGGCAAGAGCTCGTCTTTGCCTTTTAAGTTCGGCGATACGTAGAGAAGTGTTCCTTTGTATTGATCCGCAACAAGGTCGAGAAGAAATTTAGTTTCGTATTCCAGGTATTCTTCCATCGTAACCTGATACACTTTTCGCAGCCACTCGAGCGTGGATGAAGAACTTCGCAGCAGCTGTCTTTTCGAAATCACTTCCTTCACTGCGGTACTGTACATCTTGAGTTTCACTTCACGCCGGAGAGAATGTTCCGCGTTCTCCGGAATCCCGAGAGAAATTGCGAGCTTGTGGAGTGCTTCTGCCTCCTGATCGTTCGGCGCCCCGTTCGTCCAGGCCTTCTCCATCGAGGTACGCAGCTGCAGGACGCTGGTCTGCACTTGCTGCTTCGTCATTTCCTCTCTGGCTTTTTTCTCCTGTTCCAACGAATGCGACAGCATCTCGATCTGGCGTTTCATCTCTTCCAGAGTGGTTTCCATCGCCTTCTGCTCACCGGGAGACTGAGGTGGAGCCGGGGCAGTTTCTTTTGGCTTGGCGATGTGCTGAACCGGCGCCGGCGAGACGGGAGGCGGAGGCGAAACGGGTGCAGGTTTGACCGGCGCGGCTACGGCCGCCGGTTTCGCGGCGGGCTTGGGGGGAGTAGGCTGCAACGCCGGGGGAAGAGGCGCTTCTTTCTTTTTCTCTGCTTCAAAATAGTTAATCCGATCAAGGAACGCGACGACATAGACATTACCCGGATCGAGTTTCTTAGCTTTCTCGATTTCTGAACGAGCATCCTGAAACCGCGATTCTTTCAGAAAACGGTCTGCCGCCAAAAGGCACTGCTTTGCAGCCGCCTTATCGGCACCCCCTGGCGGAGAATTCTGGGCAGTATTTTGCGGATGGCTGGTCAATAAGTTCGATCGGAGAATTCAAAAAATCTTCCATCTCTTCCCGCATCAACGTCTGTCGACACCGCAGTGTGTAAAGAGCGACTGAAGACAAGGAGTACTGGACTACAATTACTCAGAAATTTCAAACGGGCGTTATGGTGCACCCAGAGGGAGTCGAACCCCCAACCCTCAGATCCGAAGTCTGATGCTCTATCCAATTGAGCTATGGGTGCTGTTATTGATTACGGCGAAATTTCCATCCGCCCAGAGTGAGAACATTCGTGAGGGCGTGGAATTTCAGGCTAAAATATACAAAACTTTGCAGGGGAAGGCAACAACACTTCATGCAGTGCTTTATGCGTTCTTTGTAGGACAAACTACGTAATCAGATCCTTTTTTCTCTGCACATTCGTTGCTTTTCTCGAATAACCGAGTGTATTGCACATTCCGCGGACCCTCATTTCAGCTGTTGGCGAAGGCATCCGCCTGGCTCAAGCCCTTCTTCTTCCCTCGCCTGCAATCGTTTCTGCACTGTTTAATCCATTGTACGTCGGGTCAACCAACCTATTGCTTTGAGAGTTTGTTCCATCGCTTTGAAAGACGATTATTTTGCTGTACAATGCAATCGCAAAAACCTTTGCGAAGGTCATTGCATAATTCCAGCGGCGAACAGTGCATTCATCGGACATGACTCCAGTGATCATACGCGCGAGTTCTATTCAGCTTTCCGAACTGGAGCCATACCGGACTCTGAAGCGTCCTCTGGAACATTCCCGAGCCGGCTTTTTCGTGGCGGAGGGAGAAAAAGTTGTTCTCCGCCTTCTCAGGAGTTCACTTCGAGTTCGATCTGTCCTGATCACAGAACAATGGTTCAACGCTTATCGGGAGTTGATCGAAGGCAGAACTGAGAATCCAAAGATTTACCTTGTTGAGAAATCCCTCATGGAGGAAATTGTCGGCTTTCCACTGCACAAAGGCATCATGGCGATCGCCGACATACCCGAGGCTGCGACGATCGAGGAAGCAATTGCGAAAGCGATCCGCCCATACCTTTTTGTGGCGGTGGACGGGATTATGAACTCTGAAAATCTGGGTGTGATCATACGCAATTGTGCTTCTTTCGGAGTGAACGCCCTGGTGGTCGGAGAAACATCCTGCGATCCTTATCTGCGCCGAACCGTCAGGAATTCGATGGGGAATATTTTTGCCCTGCCGATTGTCCGCACGTTTCATATCGTGGAAGAACTGGAGAAACTACGATCAGCTTTCGGAGTCAGGATCGTCGCCGCGCATCCCCGCGATTCGAGCAAGCGGATTGAGGCGGTCGATTTCGACGCAGATTGCTGCCTTGTCTTCGGCGGAGAAGGATTCGGCATCTCGAACCCTGTCCTGGAAGTCTGCGATATCAGCGCGGCAATCCCAATGATGAAAGGCGTCGACTCGATCAACGTTGCGAGTGCAAGCGCGGTGATGCTGTACGAGGTTCAAAGACAGCGCAACAGCCATCGTGGATCTTCGGCAGTCAGTTGAGAGAGCCAAATAGCATTATTTCTTGATGAGCATGGATGCATTTTCACTGGGTATAGCCTGGAACTGGACGTACGATGAAGATTTCGTCGCTGGGATTGAGCGTGCATGCGCCGAGCGCGGGTCGACGACGTTTCGAGTAGACCCATCGAATGTGCACGAAACACACCAACGCTTACTCACCGGGTCTTTGTCGTTCAGACACTTTCTCGATCGGGCCTCCGACGACGACGAATCCTTCGGGCCGATCGCGAAGCTGTTGGATGCTTCTTCCGCCCGCATCTTCAATCCACATGAGTACGTTGAGCACGCCAAAGACAAAGCCACAATGCACCTCGAATTCATCACAAAAGGTTTGCAGGTTCCGTATACGATCATTGTCTCCCCGTACAACAAGAAACATGAACCCGAACTTACTCTCACGGAGTTGGCAAAACTAGGCAGGCCCTTCATCATCAAACCCGCAAATACAACCGGCGGAGGAACGGGGGTTGTCCTCGGGGCTGAATCCCTCAAAGATGTCATCGACACCCGTCAGCATCACAAGAACGACAAGTACCTTCTGCAGGAAACGGTGAAACCGAAACTACTGGACGGCAACCGCGCCTGGTTCAGGGTGTTGTACGGGTTTGGCGAGATCCTCCCATGCTGGTGGAACGACGTCACGCATGAATATCGGCGAATCACACACGAAGAAGAAACGCGCTACGCTATTGGAGTATTGCGCGGGATGATGAGAACAATACAGGAGGTTTGCCGGCTCGACTTTTTCTCGTCCGAAATCGCATTGACAGAGGAGGGTAAATTCATTGTCGTCGATTATGTCAACGAGGTTTGCGATATGCGATTGCAGTCGAAGCACAGAGACGGCGTGCCGGACGACATTGTAGGCAGGATTCAGGAACTGATTGCCGAGGAGACAAAGAAAAACGAGAATAGGTGAGATGTGTTCATCCCACCTATTCGGTACATCGCACAACCGGCCAGTGCTCCAAAAAAACAGCTTCTAGAGCACAACCTTGGGCAAATGATTCATCGCTTCCGCGATCGCTTCGGCAGGATATTCAAAATCCTGCAGCTTTCCCTGATGGTACTGTTCGAACGCCGTCATATCGAAGTGACCGTGCCCGGAAAGATTGAACGCGATGACTTTCTTTTCTCCCGTCTCTCGGCATTTCAAGGCCTCGTTCATTGCGACGCGAATTGCATGGGCAGATTCCGGCGCGGGAATGATTCCCTCCGATTTTGAAAACCTTACGGCAGCCTCGAAGGTTTCCAACTGCTGCACTGCCTGCGCTTCAACATCGCCGTGGTCCACAAGCGCGCTGACACTCGGCGCCATGCCGTGATAGCGAAGTCCGCCGGCATGTATGCCGGGGGGCATAAAGGTATGGCCGAGAGTGTGCATTTTTACTATCGGGGCCATCGCGGCGGTGTCACCATAGTCGAACGTATACTTTCCCTTCGTCAGAGTGGGGCACGACGCAGGCTCCACAGCGATGACACGAGTCTTCTTTCCATTGGTCAGATTCTGGTGTATGAACGGAAATGCGAAGCCGGCGAAATTTGATCCGCCCCCGGCGCATCCGATGACGATATCAGGGTACTCCCCCGCCATCTCCATCTGTTCCAATGCCTCGATGCCGATCACTGTCTGATGCATAAGAACATGTCCGAGCACGGACCCGAGGCTGTATTTCTTCACTCCCCCGCTCGTCGCGGCAACCTCGACCGCTTCCGAGATGGCCGTTCCAAGTGATCCCTGCGAATCAGGATGTTCGGCGAGGGTCTTTCTACCGAATTGCGTCCGGTTTGTTGGGCTCGCGTAGACCTTGGCGCCGAAATTCTCCATGATGATACGCCGGTAAGGCTTCTGGTGATACGAAACCTTCACCATATAGACTTCCAAATCCAACCCGAAAAAATTGCACGCCATGGCTAATGCAGATCCCCATTGGCCGGCTCCCGTCTCCGTTGTCAGCGCCTTTGTTCCTGCCTCCTTGTTGTAAAAAGCCTGGGCCACGGCGGTATTCGGCTTGTGCGAGCCAACGGGACTGGCTCCCTCATACTTGTAGTAGATGTGAGCCGGCGTGTCTAATGCTTTCTCCAGACGAATCGCGCGATGCATCGGCGTCGGACGCCATAGCTTGTAAATTTCGCGCACGGGTTCGGGAATTTCGATCCAGCGTTCCGTGCTCACCTCTTGCATAATGAGGCTCATAGGGAAAAGAACACTCAGAAACTCGGGTGTTACCGGCTGCATGGTTCCCGGGTGCAGCACTGGCGCCGGAGGCACCGGCATATCAGCATTGATATTGTACCACGCCTTCGGAATTTTTCTTTCATCCAACATATATTTGTATTGATCACTCATGGCTGACTCCATAATGATGAGAGGTTAAAAATATCATGCTCCGGCCGCATCGGTGCAATATGCTCATGCCTCCAAATCACACAGCGCGGGAATGAACGATATTCGCTACCGGATGCGTCTTATTGAAGAACTTCTTGAATTACGAGGGTGAATCCGTAAAGAGATTTAGGCAATTGATGAAAGAAAGGAGATCGCGGGAAGGGCTCGGACTAGCCAGACGTTTTACGATCGACTGACATCGCTCACACGCAGTTCCCAATCCAAATTCATTATACGTGAAGAAAGTAATTGAATTCGCTTAGAATGTCAATGAAAGCATGACTAATCGCTCAGACAATATTCCGGGACAAATTCTTGCACTTAGGTAGGTGTAGCCTCTGCACCGCCAAACTATTTATCATCGTATACTTGACTTTCAAAAGTGCCTTTAATACATTAGCATCCAATACGTTGCACTCCTACTCAATGACACACCACA
>CAYLMV010000043.1:0-87 GCA_964384415.1 uncultured Chitinophagaceae bacterium
CCGCGACCAACAGCTTGGAAGGCTGTGACTCTACCAACTGAGTTACTCCCGCGGTTTTTTTTATTTCTTCTTCGAACCCGCGACTAA
>CAYLMV010000043.1:187-18025 GCA_964384415.1 uncultured Chitinophagaceae bacterium
TTCCGTCTCGCTTTGGCGAGACGGAAGACTCTACCAACTGAGTTACTCCCGCGGTTTTTTTTATTTCTCCTTCGAACCCGCGACTAATTCCGTCTCGCTTTGGCGAGACGGAAGACTCTACCAACTGAGTTACTCCCGCGGTGTATCAACATACCGACAAATCCACAACAACTCCCCCGGGGTGACTCCATCAATCTTCCCGGTGTTGACAACCCGAGAGCGATGCCGATCGATGTTTTTGATTTTCGTACAGCCCGAGTTCCTTCGAAGGATGGTGGGTAGGGAAGGATTCGAACCTCCGAAGGCGTGAGCCGTCAGATTTACAGTCTGATGCGTTTAACCACTTCGCTACCTACCCTCGGTACCCGGTGAGCTGGCGATGGGATTCGAACCCGCGACCTGCTGATTACAAATCAGCTGCTCTACCAACTGAGCTACGCCAGCGTACTTGCACTAGAATCTTTATTGAACTAAGCGGGAAAGATGAGGCTGCGGTGAAGATCGTCCTGTGAATGCCCAATTCGAATGAAACTCTAAAGCCTTTGCTTTGCCGGTAGAGTTGTATAAGATAAGGTTTTTTGCAAAAAAGTCAATGATTAATTGCCTGATGCAATATCTTTGAGCGAGCCCGGTTCCAGGGGGACCGGCACTGAACGGGGGCCATTTTCGGCCATTTTGGAATGGCTCAGGAACCCCTGGAAACAAGGATAATTCCGGGATTCCTTGCGAAAGGCCTCAGGGTAAAAAAAATGCTTGCGTCTAAAACAAAAACAACATATTTTGTCTGCGCAAACAACAGTACACCGTTTTTTGCGCTTGTAATGCCTTCCGGGCTCACCCGGAGTATTGTTTTGCTGAACAGGTCTTTCAAAAGAACCTCCCCGGTCTACGACTAGATCGGCAAACAAATAGAATCGCAGAGTGAGCAAAATTTGTGATGCTGCAATTTGCATCTTCTGCGATTTTGCGTTATAAAGAGGCAACAAAACCGGGTTGTACGCTTGTTCGAATGACATTCGGACAGGTTTTTTTGAAAAATCTTTACAGAAAGGAATTGTTCCATGGAGAAAGGAACAGTGAAATGGTTTAATAGTGCAAAGGGCTTCGGCTTTATCCAGCGTGAATCGGGCGAAGACGTGTTCGTGCACTATAAAGCTATCGTTGGCGAGGGATACAAGACATTGAACGAGGGCGATAAGGTCCAGTTCGACGTTGAGAAGGGTCCCAAAGGCTTACAAGCAGCCAACGTCTCCAAAGTATAACTCTTGATACGATCTATGTCCGAGAACCCCGTTCGAAAGAACGGGGTTTTTCGTTTTTGCCGGTACTCGAATCGCTCCCCCATTCTGCATCTCCCCGTTCTTGAAATTCGCTCCGAATAGTTCTACCTTGGGAAAAGCTTCTTCCAACCCCACAGAGGATCCAATGGAAATAGTCAGCGTAAGAATTGAAAAGCCCGAGGCGACGAATTTTATTCTCGGCCAATCCCATTTCATAAAAACGGTTGAAGATATTCACGAGGCAATCGTGCAGACGAATTCGCAAATGAAATTTGGCGTCGGCTTTTGCGAATCGTCGGGACCTGCGCTCGTCCGATGGTCGGGGAATGATGACGCCCTTATTGAGCTGGCAAAGACAAATGCCGTCAAGCTCTCCTGCGGACATTGTTTTATCCTCTTCATGGAACACGGATTCCCCGTCAACATTCTCAACGTCATCAAGAATATCCCCGAGGTATGTCAAATTTTCTGCGCTACGGCGAATGCTGTCGAGGTGATCGTGGCAGATTCGGAACAGGGACGCGGAATTATGGGAGTCATCGACGGCGTGAGGACGAAGGGTGTCGAGACGGAACACGACATCAAGATCCGAAGAGATTTTCTGCGAAAGATAGGCTACAAGCTCTAAAGCATTCCACCATCTCACATCTTCGCATCGTACCCGTATGTCCAGAACTCTCCCTCATCGCACGATCACGGCACCGCGCGGATCTCGACTCAGCTGCAAGGGATGGCACCAGGAGGCCGCTCTCCGCATGCTGATGAACAACCTTGATCCAGCCGTTGCCGAAAGACCGCAGGAATTGATTGTGTACGGCGGAACGGGAAAAGCGGCACGCAACTGGAAATGTTTCGACGCGATCGTCGCCTCGCTCAAAAGCCTCGAGAATGACGAAACGCTCCTCGTCCAATCGGGGAAACCTGTCGGTATTTTCAAAACGCACGAAGCTGCGCCGCGCGTTCTCATCTCGAATGCGATGCTGGTACCAAAATGGGCGACGTGGGATGAGTTCCGCCGTCTCGAAGGCCTCGGCCTGACGATGTACGGACAGATGACCGCAGGAAGCTGGATCTACATCGGCACTCAGGGAATCCTGCAGGGAACGTATGAAACGTTCGCGGCCTGTGCGGTTAAATATTTCGGCGGAAGTCTTGCCGGTCGATTCATTCTCACCGCCGGTTTGGGCGGAATGGGAGGGGCGCAACCGCTTGCCGCCACCATGAACGGCGCCGCATGTCTCATCGTTGAAGCAGACCGGACCAGGATCGAGAAGCGGCTTCAGACAAAGTATCTGGATATTATGACCGAGGACTTCGACGAGGCGCTCGCGCTCATCGTTGATGCAACATCGAAGAAGAAACCAATCTCTGTGGGGCTTCTCGGAAATGCCGCGGATGTGATTCCCAAAATTGCTGCCGGCAAATTGCTTCCCGATATCGTCACCGATCAGACATCCGCGCACGACACTCTCAACGGCTACGTTCCGGCGGGAATGCCGTTCAGCAAAGCTCTCGAGCTCCGGAAGAAGAATCCGAAAAAATATGTCGAGTGTGCCCAGCGTTCGATCTCGAACCATGTGCAGGGATTGTTGAAACTCAGGAAGCGAGGCTCCGTCGTATTCGATTACGGCAACAACATCCGGGGAGAAGCGTTCGCCAACGGCGTGAAGAAGGCTTTCGACATTCCGGGCTTTGTTCCCGAGTTCATCCGGCCCCTCTTCTGCGACGGCAAAGGTCCGTTCCGGTGGGCGGCCTTGTCCGGCGATCCGAAAGACATTTTTCGAACAGACCGCGCGGTGATCGAGACATTTCCCGGCAACAAACCGCTTCGCACGTGGATCGAGAAGGCGCAACAACAGGTTGCGTTTCAGGGCCTGCCCGCACGCATCTGCTGGCTCGGTTACGGAGAACGGGCGATGATGGGAAAAATCTTCAACGACCTTGTAGCGCGGGGCGAGGTACGTGCGCCGATCGTGATCGGACGCGATCACCTGGATTGCGGATCGGTCGCTTCGCCGAACCGGGAGACAGAAAGGATGAAGGACGGCAGCGACGCGATCGCCGACTGGCCTATCCTGAACGCATTGCTTAACGCGGTGGGCGGTGCAAGCTGGGTGAGTGTCCATCATGGAGGCGGAGTCGGGATAGGAAACTCCATCCATGCCGGAATGGTCGTCGTCGCCGACGGGACTGAAAGCGCGGCTCTGCGTCTTCAGCGAGTCCTGACGTACGATCCCGGGATGGGAATTATCCGCCACGCCGACGCCGGCTACCAACGCGCAATCGACAACGCGAAACATTGGAACATCAGAATCCCCATGAACAATCTTTCCGGCCGCGCATGAGTTCAGGCCTCTGTGAGACCTGTCGATTTCACACCATCGTCGCTACCAAAAGGGGCCGGGAATTCCACTTGTGCGAGCTGAGCAAATCCGATTCATCGTACCCAAAATATCCGCGTCTTCCGGTGCTGCACTGCGCCGGATATACGCCGGCGGATGAAACAAAGAAAAAAGACAAGAGCGTATAACAGACCTGCGCGCTACGCATGTCCAGCGTCCTGACGAACAACCGACCAGCATGAACCTTTTCATCAAAAACATCGGCCAGCTCGTAACCGTTTCGGCGAACGGAAAATCCTTTAAGGCCGGGAAGGACATGCGCGAGCTGAACGTGATTGAAAACGCTGCAATCGAAATTGAAAGCGGAATCATCCGGCGGATAGGACCGAGTGATTCCATGGAAGCGTCTGCTGAGATTGATGTACTCGATGCCGCCCGCCGTGTAGCCTTGCCCGGGTTTGTCGATTCCCACACTCACACGGTTTTTGCAGGATACCGTGAAGGCGAATTCGCTTTGAGAGCGGAAGGGAGAACATATCAGGATATCGCAAATGCCGGGGGCGGAATTCTCTCTACGATGAGCGCCACGCGGCGCGCGACCAAAAAGGAACTGCTTCGCTCGGCAGAAAGGCGTCTTAATGAAATGATGCGCTGCGGAACGACAACGGTTGAAATTAAAACCGGGTACGGATTGAGCGTTGACGGCGAGATGAAGATGCTCGACGTCTTGCACGATCTCCGCCGGGACCACTACATGACTGTCGTCCCCACGTTTCTCGGTGCGCATGCCTTCCCTCCTGAATTCAAAGAAGACAGGAATGGCTATGTGGAGCTGATCCTCAACAGAATGCTGCCGTACGTCGGGGAGAAGCAGCTGGCGGTTTTCTGCGACGTCTATTGCGACGAAGGGTACTTTGATCTTCATCAGACAGAACAAATCCTTCTCGAGGCCAAACGCTTCGGCCTCATCCCGAAGCTCCATTCCGATCAACTCGCGGCGATCGGGGGAACCGAACTCGGCGTTCACCTCAATGCTATTTCGCTCGATCATCTGGAGCATGTCACAGAAGGCGGGATCAATACGCTCAGGCAATCGTCGGCCATTGCGACGGTCCTCCCCGGGTCTTCGTTCTTCCTCGGTACGCAGTACGCGCCGGCACGCTCCATCATTGATGCGGGTATTCCCCTCGCAATCGCGTCGGATTTCAACCCCGGGTCTTCGATGTCTTTTTCAATGCCGCTGATGATGACCATCGCCTGCACGCAAATGCATGTGACCCCCGAAGAGGCGATTTCCGCTTCTACGCTCAACGGCGCTGCCGCGGTCGGACTCTCGCACGAGATCGGAAGCATCGAGGTCGGAAAAGAAGCTGACATCGTCCTCTACGACGTTCCGAACTACCGTTACATTCCGTACCATTACGGATATAATCACGTCTGGAAAATAATTAAAAACGGAACGGTTCTTGAATTCTAAGCGCAGAAAAAAGAGCCAGCCTCTTGTCGCGGGAATCGATCTCGCCGGGAGCCCGAAGAGAAACACCGGAGTCTGCCTTTTGAAAGGGAAAAAAATACTTCGGTGGGATACTCTCTTCTCGGACGAAGAGATTCTGAATTTTGTTCACGTGTCGAAGCCCCAGCTTATCGCCATCGATGCCCCGTTGAATTTACCTCCCGGCAGAAAGAGTCTCGACGACCGCAACGGCGAGCACTTCAGAGTCTGCGACCGCGAATTACTGAGGCGAGGCATACGGTTCTTTCCGATTACGCTTGGGCCGATGCGTATGCTCACGGAGCGCGGAATATTTTTGAAACGCGCCTTCACCAGGAAAGGATATGCCGTCATCGAAATGTATCCCGGCGCCGCGCAGGACGTTTGGGAAACCGGCCGAAAGCAGGATGGGCTTCCGAAACTCCTGCGAGGATTGGAGAAGCTCGGAGTCAAAGGGCTCGACAAGACAATGAATGGCGACGAGCTAGACGCAGTCACGGGAGCGCTGGTCGGATATTGGTATATGAAGGGAAAAGCAGAAGTGCTTGGGAATTTCAAAGAAGGAGCGATCGTCATCCCTCTTCCCGAAAAGAAAAAGTCCACTAGGTCCAGGGTGCGCCGATGAACAAAATCGTAGAATGCGTTCCAAATTTCAGCGAAGGAAGAAACGCGGGCACGATCAAGGCAATTGCCGAGAGCATCAACGGCGTGGAGGGCGTAAAGCTGCTCAACGTTGAGCCCGACAAGGACTATAATAGAGTCGTGGTGACCTTCGTGGGGGACCCCGATGGAGTTGCAGAAGCTGCATTCAAGTCTACGGAGGCAGCGGCACGGCTCATCAATATGGAGCGCCACAAAGGTGAGCATCCGCGGCTCGGCGCGGCTGATGTTGTTCCATTTATTCCCGTCTCCGGCGTTACGATGGATGAGTGCGTCCACCTTGCCAAAACCTACGGCAGCCGTGTCGCCTCCGAGCTGCATATTCCGGTCTATCTTTATGAAGCGGCAGCAACATCGCCGGAGAGAAAAAATCTCTCGGACATCCGCCGGGGCGAATACGAAGGCCTTGCCGAGAAACTCGCCGACCCGAAATGGAAGCCGGATTTCGGCAGCAGCGAGTTCAACAGGAAATCGGGGGCGACGGTGACGGGAGCCCGCAAGTTCCTTATTGCGTACAACGTCAACCTGAACACTGCCGATGTCTCCGTGGCGCAGGAAATTGCATTGCGAATCCGGGAAAGCGGACGGGCAAAGAAAGATGCCTCGGGAAATGTCATGAAGGATGAACGCGGCGAGACGCTAAAAATACCCGGTCTACTGAAATCCGTGAAAGCAATGGGCGTTCTTGTTGAGCGGCTCAACATAGCCCAGGTTTCCATCAATCTCGTCGACTATGAAACAACTCCTCCCCACGTTGCGTTTGAGGAAGTGAAGAAACAGGCCCGCTCGCTCGGCGCTGATGCGACAGGAAGCGAAATTGTCGGCTTAACACCCCTTAACGCATTGCTGATGGCCGGAAGATTTTACGGCGACGCACAAATGCCGGAAGCAAATTTGCTCGCCACGGCCGTTGAACATTTGGGGTTAAGTCAATTGGATTATTTCGACCCGGCTAAGAAAGTGATCGAATACCAGCTTTAAACAATAACCTCTGCGACGGTTCGTGATGCAATTGGTTGGATTGCGTCTTGGAGCTGTCAGAATGTCTCAAATAATACCGGCGCCATCATGCTTACAGAAGAAAGCGTTACTGATTTTCTCAACGAGCTTGCCTCGGCTTCACCCGCCCCGGGCGGAGGGAGCGTCGCTGCGCTTGCGGGTGCGCTTGGTGCTGCGCTCACTTCCATGGTCTGCAATCTCACGATCGGACGGAAGAAATATGCAGACGTGCAGACGACCATGGAAGACGTTGTGCGGAATTCTGAACGTTTGAGGAAGGAACTTACCCGCCTCGTCGATGAGGACACCCAGGCATTTACTCACGTGATGGTCGCAATGAGTCTGCCCAAGGGGACAGAGGAAGAAAAAGGAAAAAGGTCGGAGGCCATTCAAAGGGAAATGACAAAGGCCACCGTGCTGCCTCTCAGGGTTATGGAGATGTGCGAAGAAGCATTGGGCTTCGCGAAAATCGTCGTCGAGCATGGAAATGTGAATTCGATTTCTGATGCCGGAGTCGGAGCATTGATGTTGTACGCAGCGTGCCAAGGCGCACAGTTCAATGTTCACATCAACCTCAAATCGCTTAACGACAAGGCCTTTGTGCATGAAACCGCAGCGCGCGCCGAAGCTATCTCCCGACGCGTGGAGATCCTGCGCGAAGAGATCCTGAAACGCGTTAACGGAACAATCTTCCCCGAGCTCTCTTAAAAAGGAACCGTCATGGATACTGCCTGGAAACTTCTCAGCGACGCACCGGATTCGGTCTACTTCTCCCGCAACGACGAATCAGATCCAAGGATGGGGGACATTGTCAAACGGCAGAAGGAAAACTTCTCGCCCGATGTCAAAATCGGGATTATCGGCTTTCCGGAGGACGAAGGCGTTCGCCGCAATCGGGGGCGCGTCGGGTCAAAGGAGGGTCCGAATGAAATTCGCAAGGCTCTTTACAAATGCACGCCGTTCGCGCTCTCCAAGAGCAAGCAGGTTTCCGACCTTTCCATTTTTGATTTCGGCAATATCAAAACGGGCGCGACTCTCGAAGAGACACACCAGCGGCTGCAGACGGTTCTCGAAATGTTGATGGCAAACAATATTCTGCCGATTGTCCTCGGCGGAGGTCATGACGCGACATTCCCATCCTTTCTTGCCTTCGCCAAGAAAGCCGCGACGGCCGGCGCCATCAACATCGACACGCATCTCTGTTTCCGCAAATCCGATCCCCACCGCAACAACGGAACGGCATTCCGTCAAATCCTCGACTGGACCCACAGTCCCCTGGCGGCGATGAACTTTGTTCAGATCGGCGCACAGTCTTTTGCGAACGCAAAGGAACATTTCGAGGAGCTCACCGACCGCGGAGCAACGGTCTTCACCCTCGATGAAGTGCGCAAAGAACGGATCGAAAAAGTTCTGGACCTTGCATACGAAATCGCGTCAAATGCCGCCGAAAGGCTCTACGTCAGCTTCGATCTGGATGCCGTGCAGGGAAGCGAGGCCCCCGGCGTGAGCGCGTCCTACCCGACCGGACTGAGAGCCGATGACCTCCTCAAGGCCGCCCACTTCGCCGGACTCCGCCAAAAAACAAAAGCGATCGACATCGTAGAAGTGAATCCAAAATATGATTTCGACGGAAGAACCAGCAAGCTTGCTGCGTTTGTCATGATGTATTTTCTTGCTGGAGTTGCGAACAGATAGAAAGTTAACCCCCGGACGCTTGTCAAGGATTTGAACTTTTTCCGTCCCTCATCCTTGTCAAGGTTTGAAACCTTGACAAGGATTCCACCCCATCCCTCCACCTTGCACTTCCCTCTCCAAATTGGTATCTTAGTGAAGAAAAATGCCCACGACATGTTCGGGGCTTTTTTCTTTAGGCAAGGAAGAAGTTAGAATTATGAATTAAGAAGTTGTTGTCAAAGTTTTTCCTAATTCATAATTCTCTTTTCATACTTCAAGAGCAAAACTGACTCACTCGTTTCACGCCAGCATCCAATGGATCAGCTTCGAAACTTCTGTATCATCGCCCACATCGACCACGGTAAATCCACGCTCGCGGACAGGCTTTTGGAACTTACCGGTACGATCACGCAGCGGGATCTGGTGGTCAACCAGGTGCTGGACGACATGGATCTTGAGCAGGAGCGCGGCATCACGATCAAGCTTCACGCTATCCAGATGCGGCATACAGCCCGGGACGGCCAGCATTATGTTTTGAACCTCATCGACACCCCGGGGCATGTCGATTTCACGTATGAAGTATCCCGATCGCTCGCCGCGTGTGAAGGAGCGATTCTTGTCGTCGATGCATCGCAGGGAGTTGAGGCGCAGACGATCAGCAATCTCTATCTCGCCATCGACGCAGGTCTCGAAATTATTCCTGTCATCAACAAGGTCGATCTCCCCTCCGCCAAAACGATGATCGACACCGTCAAACACGAAATCGTTAATCTCATCGGCTGCAAGGAAGAAGACATTCTTCTGGCGAGCGCCAAGACAAAACTCGGCATTGAGGAAATCCTCGATGCAGTGGTCAAGCGCATCCCCCCTCCGAAAGGAGACCCCGCGAAGCCCCTTCAGGCGCTCATCTTCGACTCGCTGTTCGATTCGTACCGTGGCTCCGTTGCCTATATCAGAGTGATCGAGGGAACGCTGAAGGAAAAGGACAAGATCAAGTTCTTCTATAATGGCAAGACGGCTGAAGCCGAAGAAGTCGGGATCCTGGAAATGAAGCGGAAGCGGACGGGGATCTTGACCGCCGGCGATGTCGGCTATCTTATCGCCGGGATCAAGGATGTCCACGACACAAAAGTCGGCGATACGGTCACCACGGTGGTGAACGGGGCATCCGATCCCCTACCGGGATACAAAGAAGTGAAGCCGATGGTGTTCAGCGGTCTCTATCCTACGAACGCCGACGATTTCGCAGAGCTCCGCGATTCGCTCGATAAACTGAGAATGAACGACGCATCGCTCGTCTTCGAGCCGGAATCCTCGACGGCCCTGGGGTTTGGATTTCGCGCAGGTTTTCTTGGCTTGCTGCACATGGAAATCATCCAGGAGAGACTCGAGCGCGAGTACAATCAGAACCTGATCACGACGGTGCCGAACGTCGAGTACCGGATCACGAAGACCAACAAGGAAATCGTAAGGGTCAACAATCCCGCAGAGATGCCCTCCGTTGGAAGCATCGAGAAAGTGGAAGAGCCGTACATCAAGGCACAGATCATTACTCCCACGGAATACATCGGCAACATCATGAAGCTCTGCATGGACCGCAGGGGAATTTACAAGAACACCAACTACCTTGACCCGACGCGGGCAGATATCACGTATGAGTTTCCGCTGTCGGAAATCATCTTTGACTTCTACGACAAATTGAAATCGCTGACGCGCGGCTACGCGTCGCTCGATTACGACTACCTCGACTACCGGGAATCGGATCTGGTGAAGCTCGATATCCTGCTGAACGCGGAACCGGTTGACGCATTGTCGACAATCGTCCACCGCGACAAGGCGTATGACATGGGGAAAAAGCTGTGCAGTAAACTGAAAGAACTCATCCCGCGTCAAATGTTCGAGGTGGTCATCCAGGCTGCGATCGGCAGCAAAGTGATCGCGAGAACGACGGTCGCGGCGATGCGCAAAAATGTGTTGGCGAAATGTTACGGCGGCGATATCTCGCGAAAGAGAAAACTGCTGGAGAAACAAAAGGAAGGCAAAAAGCGTATGAAACAAGTGGGCAGAGTCGAACTGCCCCAGGAGGCGTTTCTGGCGGTGCTGTCGATGACGGACTAATTTTCAGGAGTCAGGAGACAGAATTTTGCATAACTCTCAACTTTAATTTTAAATACAATCATGGCCCAACAAGAAAACAAGAAGCCACAAAGTTCAGCCTCGTTTGCTCAAAAGGCAAAAGATTTTTTCCGCGAGGCGGCCATTGTGATCATCGGATTTCTTCTCCTCAATAATTTCGTCATCGCGTCGTTCATGGTCCCGACGGGATCGATGGAGAACGAAGTAATGACCGGCGACTTCCTGATGGTGAACAAGTTCATTTACGGAGGTTGTTCGCCGCGGAATATCCCCTTCACCGATGTGCGGCTCCCCTGGTTCCGTCTGCCGGCATTCAAGTCCGTGCAACGGGGCGATGTCATCGTGTTCGAATTTCCCGGCTATCGCGAAGAGGTCCATCCCGAGGCGTTCACCTATTACCTGAAACGCTGCATGGCAGTATCCGGAGATACACTGCAAATCGTCAACCGGGTGGTTTACGTGAATGGGCAGCGTGCTCCGATGCCGCGCAACATGAAATTCAATTATCCGCGAATCCTTCCGGCCGGGTATGGCGACGAGAGAATTTTTCCGCCGGGCGCGCCTTTTAACGAAGACAACTACGGACCCATCGTCATTCCGTGCAAAGGAATGAAGTTGAAGCTCACCGCAGAGAACCTGAAGATGTGGGAAACATTTATCCAGCGTGACGGCCACAGCGCCTCGTTGGGATCAAACGGCGGCATCCTTATCGACGGCGCGCCAAGCGACACGTATACCGTCGCGAAGGATTATCTCTTCGGCATGGGAGACAACCGCGACAACAGCCTCGACAGCCGGTTCTGGGGCTTTGTCCCGAGGGACAACATCGTCGGCACGCCGATGATCGTCTACTGGTCGTGGGATACCGATGTTTCGATCTTCAATATTTTCGAGAAGCTGATGTCAGTTCGGCTGAATCGTCTTGGAACGCTGATTCGCTAAATTCCCAGTCAAGGACCGTGGAAGGCATGGAAGAGGAGGTTGCAGCCGCGCGGCAGCCGCGTAAGAGAGCGAACGAATATCTTGCGACGATCGCGGCGACGCTCATCGTTGCACTATTCCTGAAGATATTCGTCGTCGAGGCGTTTCGCATCCCCAGCGCGTCGATGGAAAACACACTCCGCATCGGCGATTTTCTTTTCGTCAACAAGTTCATCTACGGTGCGGAGTCGCCAAAGTACCTTCCGTTCACAGCCGTTGAAATTCCACATTTTCGCCTCCCTGCAATAACGTCTCCGCGCCGCGGAGACGTTATTGTCTTTGAGTACCCCGGCGACAGGGATGAAGAGAACCCGGCCCACGGCATCAACTATATCAAGCGCTGTATCGCGCTCCCCGGAGACACGCTGCTCATTCAGGACAAAATGGTCATCGTGAACGGCAGAGAGTTTCTGCGGCCGGCATATGCGCGTTTTTCTGAGCCGAGCGACTTCCTTCCGCGTGAACCTTTTTCGCCGATATTTCCAAAAGGAAGCTCCTTCAACCCGGATTATTATGGACCAATCGTCGTCCCGCACAAAGGCATGGCGGTGGACATAACAAACGGAGCAATCGAGGGATGGCAAACGTTTATCGAGCGGGAAGGCCACAGCGTCGGCATCAATCAGGATTCTCGCGTGCTTATTGACGGTGCGCCGAGCTCTCAGTACACAGTCGAACGTGATTATCTCTTTATGATGGGCGACAACCGGGACAACAGTCTCGACAGCAGATTCTGGGGCTTTGTTCCCGAAGAGAATGTTGTTGGAAAGGCAATGTTCGTCTATTGGTCCTGGGATACTTCGATTCCCATCTCGAGCATGGCGGAAAAATTCGGGGCCATCCGCTGGTCAAGAATCGGAACCTTGATCCGGTAAGAGAATCTCTTTGTAATGCTTGCGATGTGCCCGGTCAATATCGACAATGTAGAGTTCCCCCTTTTGCCGTAGCAATTGTTCCATTAACGCCGTCTCGCTCCACTTGCGTCCCTCTGCCATCCCTTCGGGAATGGTGAGGAACATCATTCGGTCAGAACGTCATCGTACCTATGGCTAGCCTCTATCTCCATATTCCTTATTGCGAAAAGAAATGTATCTACTGCGATTTCTATTCAATAGAGAACATGCAGACGATGGAACAGTTTCTGCGGGCGCTCGAAAATGAAATCGCGCGCTACGCCGAGCGATACTCAACAAGCGAGGGATTCGAGACTATTTTCTTCGGGGGCGGAACTCCATCCCTGCTCCCGCCGTCTGTACTTGGAAGGCTGCTTGACGCGCTTCATACACATTACCGGGTTGAGCCGGGGGCGGAAATTACTGTCGAGACCAATCCCGGAACAGTCGATGTCGAAAAACTCCGAGCTTACCGGGGGCTCGGGGTCAACCGTTTAAGCATCGGAATACAGTCGTTTCACGAAGATGAACTGAAATTCCTGAGCCGGATTCACAGCGCGGATCAAGCGCGACGCTGCGTTGAAGACGCCTACGATGCAGGATTCGAAAATGTCGGAGTCGATCTGATCTTTTCCCTTCCCCGCCAGACACCGGAACGATGGAGGGCCAACCTGGAGCAGGCGTTGGCCTTGCGCCCCAAGCATATATCGGCCTACAGTTTGATCGTGGAGGAGCACACGCCTCTCTTCACCATGGTGAAAGAAGGAACCGTGGCGACGTTGCCCGAAGAAACCGATTCGCAGATGTATGAAGAGACGCTCGCCATGATGGCAGAGAATGGATTTCATCACTACGAAGTCTCGAACTACGCACGAAGCGGTTACGAATGCCGCCACAACAGGAACTATTGGAACCATTCAAACTATCTCAGCTTTGGACCCTCTGCTCATTCATTTTGGAAAGACGGGCCGACAGACGGAAGGAGATGGTGGAATGTGCGAAGCATCGCGCAGTATTGCGAAAACATTTCAGGCGGAACGCTGCCAGTGTCAGGTTCGGAAACTGTCGACAGGGAGAAGATGTACAGCGAAGCGGTCTTTCTTGGACTTCGCACCGGAGAATTGAACCTCGCCGCGCTTCGTCAGGTATACGGCGTCGACCTGCTTTCAACGCGACGCGATTCCTTGACCGATTTCTCGCGTGAGGGACTGATTCATCTCGACAGCCAGAGCATCACTCTCACGCGCAAGGGATTTCTTGTTTGCGACGCCATCGCAGAGTCGCTGCTGTAGTTTTTTTTCTGGAATGATTGCTTGAGCCAACCCTTCTCTCCCCAACGACGACCCTTACGGTGTTCTCTTTTCGCCGTTTCCGGTCCAGAGAATTCGAAACATCCAACGACGTCATTCCCCCCGAAAGCGGGAATCCAACTATTACCTTCTTGAATCCAATATGGATGCCCACGCGCCTGGGGGTTGAGACGCTTTGTGTTAGTCCAAAGCAGCGCCTGCCGGTCTGCAATCGAATTCCACATGAAAGTTTTGCGGTCGTGAACGCGAAAGGGGGGAGAATCACATTGCAATTCAGGGGCATTCAAAGTATATTGAGCCTGTTTTACTAGGCTTTTATTAAAGTTAGAAGAGGAAGTAATGGAGCATAAGCAGCTGAACCGGTTGATCGCGGGATTTGTTTTTCTGACCTCGCTGGTCGTCTACATAAAGACTCTTTCCGATACGGTGGTTTTTTGGGATGTCGGCGAATTCATCGCCGCAACGTATTTGATGCAGGTGCCCCACCCGCCGGGATCTCCACTCTTCCTGATCATCGCCAAAGTGTTTGCCATGCTTCCAACCGCACACGATCCCGCGGTACGCGTGCATCTTATCTCGCCTTTTGCCAGCGCATTCACCGCCGCCTTCCTGTATCTGTCGATCGTGAAGCTCATCCTCCTCTGGAGAGAAAAACCAGCTACGCTGATCGATAAAATCTCGGTGTACGGTGCGGGAGTCATCGGAGCTCTCTCGCTGACGTTCAGCCCGACCTTTTGGTTCAACGCAGAAGAGGCCGAAGTCTACGGCATGAGCATGCTCTTCGTCGGAATGATCACGTACCTTTGCCTCCGGTGGAACGAACGGGCCGACACGCCCGGGAACGAGAAGTACATCCTTCTCATTTCGTACCTCATCGGCCTCTCGACCGGGGTACACTTATTGTCGCTCCTTGTCATCTTTCCCTTCATGATGATCTTTTATTTTCGCCGGTATGAATTCTCCCTCGTTTCCTTTCTCAAGTTCGGCGTTGCGGGAGTTGTGATTTTCGGCATCGTCTACCCCGGCATCATTAAGTGGCTTCCCGGACTGCTCGACGGCGCGGTTTCGCTCAACGGACAGGAATACAAGAACTTTTTGATCGGCCTTTTGCCGTATGTCATCATCGCGGCTTCGCTCTATGGCGTCTACTACTCGCATGTCCACAACAGAAAGATCATGAACCTGGCGTTGATGTCGGGGCTTCTGATTCTGCTGGGATATTCAACGTACACGCTCGTGATCATCCGCGCCAACGAGCACCTGCCGATGAACGAAAATAATCCCAACACGCTTACGCGCCTGGAATCATACCTTAACCGCGAACAATACGGCGATGCGCCCCTCTTGAAGCGCCGGTACAGCACAGAACCGCAGCATCAGGGAATTTACACCAATTATTCCAGCGACAGCGATTTCTTCATGCGGTACCAGCTCGACCACATGTTCCTCCGCTATTTCCTCTGGCAATACGCGGGTATCGATGGCGACTGGCAGGATGCGGGAGTCAACTGGAAGCAACTCTACGGCATTCCCCTGTTGTTCGGGTTGATCGGCTGCTACTACCACTACCGGAAAGACAAGAAGATGTGGTTTGTTCTTCTCACGTTCTTTATGGTCATGGGATTGGTGCTGGCCATCTACTTCAACATGCAGGAGCCGCAGCCCCGCGAACGTGATTATTTCTTCGTCGGCGCATTCTTTGTTTTTTCTATCTGGATCGGCATGGGTGTACTCGGTCTCATAGAATTCGCGCGCGAATATCTTAAGGATACGAAAGCGCAGCTGTACTCAGCGGGCGGAATTCTTTTGCTCGGCGCTGCGTTCGTCCCCGGCAACATGCTGCGGACAAATTACAAAGATGCGGACCGCACCGGCGACTACGTAGCGTGGGATTATTCCTACAATCTTCTCCAGACATGCGAGCCGGAAGCCATCCTGTTCACGAACGGCGACAACGACACGTTCCCTCTCTGGTATCTGCAGGATGTCGAAGGAGTCCGGCGAGACATCCGGATCGTGAACCTGAGCCTCGCCAACACGCCGTGGTACATTCATCAACTGAAGGATGAGACTCCCTTCGGCGCCAGGAAGGTCCCGATGAGTCTTTCGGACACACAGATTGATGACCTGCAGCCCATTCGGTGGGAACCGCGCCGCATGGCGCTTCGTGTACCGCAGGATGTTCTCTCTCAATATTCCTCGGCGAGCGATGCTCCAAAACAATATCCTGTGTTGGATACTTCGGTGACGAATTCGGGAGTCATCCGCTTCACGCTGCCGAACTCCATGACCTTCGGAGACGTCAAGGCGATCCGCGTCCAGGACATCGTCACCTGGGATATTATTTCCTCCAACAAGTGGCAGCGCCCGATTTACTTTGCCGTCACATCGACACCCGACTGCAAGATCGGGCTTGACCGCTACTTCCGGATGGACGGGCTTGCCATGAAGCTCATCCCCTTTGCGGCGCCGACAGACGATGGGATTATCGTCGATTCGATTCTCGCGACGAATCTCTACGATTCGCCGGCCGGATTTTCAAAAACTTTCAGGCGCGGATATAAGTTTCGGGGGCTGACCGACAGCACAGTCTATTTCGACGAAAATGTCACGCGATTGACGATGAACTATCGCAACGCATTTCTGCGGCTTGCGCTCCACTATCTGAACCAGGAGCGCAACAACGCAAAAGCTCTCCAGGCCCTCGATTCAATGGAGTCCAAGATCTCCCGCCGCGTCATTCCCATGGACTACCGGGTGCTTTACGATGTGGCTAATTTTTACCGGTATGCGGGGGCAAACGATAAGTTTGTGAAGTACACCGACGAGGTATTGGCGAAACTTATCGAATTGACGAAATCGCGTCCCAAAGAGGCATTGAGTCAGAGCAACCCGTACTCGGTGCTCCTTTCGATATACGAGTCGCGCGAAGATTATGATAAAGCAATCGGCGTACTGAATACCATCAACGAGGTGTATGGGGGA
Source organism: uncultured Chitinophagaceae bacterium (assembly GCA_964384415.1). Classification (GTDB taxonomy): domain Bacteria; phylum Bacteroidota; class Ignavibacteria; order UBA10030; family UBA8401; genus JAGVPT01. Next base: position 16,940 of record CAYLMV010000043.1, read on the forward strand.
ACCAATACCACCGTGGCAAAGCAGGTGAGTGAAAGGATTGCGCAGCTTCGGGCCCAGATGGCAACGAAGAATGCAATCACCAAAGACACGGTGGCAATGCAACCTCAGCGGCCGAAGTAACCGTCTCACACCGGAAATCTTGTATCACATTGCGGAGGGACACGGTCCGTGTCCCTCCGTTTTTTCAGCACATGAGGAATCATGAAAGAATCGCGGCTCTCGCATTGGGAAAAATTTTGGGATGAAAAAAAGGAAGTGCGGCAGGTTTATTCCAATTCCGACCGTGTCGTTCGCAACCTTTCGAAAATCACGGACCTTAAGGGAAAAAAGATTCTCGAGGTCGGCGCCGGCACGGGCCGGGACAGTTTCCCGCTCGTCGAACTGGGGGCAATCGTCTATCAACTCGACTATTCCGCGAATTCACTCAACATCATGAAACAACTTGCCGAGGAAGAGAAGATCCCGGTCTATATCATCGGCGGCGACACGTTCTGCCTCCCCTTCCGCGATGAGAGCTTCGATATTGTTTTCCACCAGGGACTGTTGGAGCATTTCAGGCCCCAGCAGGCGGAAGCACTGCTGCGCGAGAACATCCGCGTCGTGAAGAGAGACGGACTCCTTCTCGTCGATGTGCCGCAGCGCTACCACGTTTATACGATCATCAAGCACGTACTGATCGCGGTCAACAAATGGTTCGCAGGATGGGAACGCGAGTTCTCCGTCGGAGAGCTTCGTCGGCTCATGGAGGGACTTGGTCTGCAAACCGTCCATGCGTATGGGGAGTGGATGTATCCGAGCCTGCTGTACCGGGCGTCTCGCGAAGCCCTTCTCAAAGTTGGCATTCGTCTCCCTCTCTATCCAACGTTCTTCAAACCGCTGACAAAAGTGCGGCGTGCCGTACGAGAGTCTCTGCGCGACACCGCGGTAGCCATCAACACTTCTCTTTCCTTCGGGATTGTCGGCAGGAAAAAATAAATTATGAAGTAAGAATTAAGAATTATGAAGTTTGCGTTTATGTCCTCTCTTCGTAGTTCCTAATTCTTAATTCCTAATTCTTAATTCTACTGTCACCGTGCGCATTCTCAT
>CAYLMV010000043.1:18125-31461 GCA_964384415.1 uncultured Chitinophagaceae bacterium
TTCCTAATTCTTAATTCCTAATTCTTAATTCTACTGTCACCGTGCGCATTCTCATTTTCAACTGGCAGGATATCAAGAACCCGCTCGCCGGGGGGGCCGAAGTACATCTTCACGAAGTTTTCTCACGCATTGCCGCGCGGGGACATGACATCACACTCTACTGCTCGCAATTTGATGGGGCGCAGCGGCAGGAGGAATTCAACGGCATACAGATCATCCGCGAGGGGGGGAGATCGCTCTTCAATTACCGCGTTCCGGTGAAGTATTTTTCGACGTTCAAGAAGCAGAAGTTCGATCTTATCGTCGACGACATGAACAAGATCCCTTTCTACACACCCTTGTATGTTCATGAGCCTCTGCTCGGTGTAACGCACCATTTGTTCGGTACGAGTATTTTTCTCGAGGCCTCTTTCCCCGCCGCCTCCTATGTCTATCTCACGGAGCAGGCCGCGTTACCGATCTACAAGCGGCTTCGGTTCGTCGTCGGTTCACCAAGCACGCACAAGGAGATGATCCGTGCCGGGTTTCCCGAGGCAAGAACCCACCTCATCCATTACGGAGTTGCGCATGAGTCTTTCCGCGTTCTCGGCATTCCAAAAAGCCCGGTCCCGCTGCTCGGCATGGTCGGAAGGCTGAAAAAATATAAGAGCGTCGATCATCTCTTGGAAGCCTTTGTCATCGTGCGTCAGGAAATGAGGGACGCGCGGCTTCTCATCGTCGGCGACGGAGATGACAAACCGCGGCTCATGACCATCGCTGAGCGCCTCGGAATTTCCTCTGCGACGACGTTTACCGGATTTGTGAGCGAAGAGGCGAAGGTGAAACATCTCAACGAGATGCACGTCGCTGTGAACACATCGGCCAAAGAAGGGTGGGGTTTAACGGTCATCGAAGCTAATGCATGCGGCACGCCGACGGTTTCGAGCAATGTGCAGGGATTACGCGACGCGGTAGTAGACGGTGAGACGGGGCTGCTTTATGAATATGGAAACCGCGAACAACTTGCCGAGAAACTTTTGCTTTTGTTAAGGGATGAGCACTTGCGCACCAGGCTTGCGGAAAATGCTCTCCAAAGATCGAAGGAGTTCGACTGGAATGTTGCCGCAGACAAGACAATGGAAGTGATCGATCTCGTCCGGTCCGAGCACCGGCTCCGCTAAACGCCTACTCCAGTTTTTTCTTCAACCATCCTGCCACATCCGCCAAGCTTTCCCCGCTGATCTCGTGCCCCATCGGATATTCAGTGTAGACAAAATCTGCGTTCGATTTCGCAAACATCTCTCTCGTTTTTCGCGCAAGCGAAACCGGAACGACCGGGTCCTGGGTGCCGTGCGTTATCATGAACGAACACCCCTCAAGATGTTTCCACTGGAACTCCAAGTCGGGATGCTCTCGTACAAAACCGCTTTGTGCGATCACCCCGGCATATTTCGAGGGCTGCGTGAGCGAAAGGGCATACGACATGATTGTTCCCATGCTGAATCCTAACAGGAATATTTTTCTCTTGTCGATTTCGGGAAGAGCAGCGATGCCGTCGACGAAGTTCAGCAGTTTGCGGTAACTCTCGAGAAACATCGTCGGTTCCGCCGAGCCGTCGTCGTTCAGTTGAAAATAAGTATACCCGCCGTATTCAAAGGGCATCGGCGCGCGGACGCTGAAGATCGTCAAGCGGTCGTCGAGGTATTGCGAGAGACCGAGCAGGTCGTTCTCGTCCGCACCCCGGCCGTGGAGAAGAATGACAGCAGGTGACGCTGGACCCGTCGCGTGCCGCGGCTCCAAAGCTTTGTAGATCAGGTCTGTCACAATTTTATTCATGGTGGATTGCATTATAAGAGGAACGCAGGTGCTATTTCAGAATATTCTGAACTCCCACGCGGATCATCATCACGGCAATCGCCGCCATGAACAGTGAGGCAACTTTTGCGAATGCCCGGGAACCGGCAACCCCCATCACCTTCATGAAGAAGTCGGAATGCCGGAAAACCAGCCAGACGATCAGGAGGTTTGCAACGAGGGAGACCATCGACATCCAATAGCCGTAGTTGTCTACGACGATGATGATCGACGTCAGCGCGGCAGGGCCCATGATGAGCGGAATACCGATCGGGACGACCCCGACGGAAGTTCCAGGATCGCGGGGTGTGTCTTTAGCAAAAAGCAATTCATAGACCGACAGAACGAGAAGGACGATCCCGCCTCCGATCCGGAAGTCATTCTCGGTGATGCCAAGAAAAGAAAATATCAGCTTGCCGAGAACGAGAAAAACGAGAGCCACCGCGCCGGCGGTAAGTGTCGCTTCGACGACGAGCCGCTTTTTGGCCTTCGCATCCATGTCGTAGGTGAGCGAAATGAAAATGGGAAAGGCCCCGAGGATATCGATGGCGACAAAAACAGGGATGAACGCCATCAAGAGGTTGTGAAGGGAGAGTTTCATTGACTTCTATTCGAGAGAGATACCCGCACGCTTTAACGATTCAGTGACAATGCGCAGAACGTCGGATTCCGGAATCAAAATGCGCGCACCGGAAGTGTGGATCGCCTGCAAAAGCGTTCCGTGCCGTTCCGAAAGAAAATGCCAGACGCAGTAACCAAGACGGTTCTGGTCATTGGGCTCGCGCGTGGGGATTGTGGCAACGCTGCCATAGGCGATCTTTTCGAGCGTCGTAGAAGAAAACTCCTTCACTTTCGACGGCGGAACAGTTGTCATTGGTACTCCTGATGTGGTGGGTGTGTATGTAATATAACTGATTTGCCCGTGACAAGAAACTGCTGCGCTTGTCCGGCAGTGTTACATGTTGGATCCCGGATAGAAGCATGCGGAAATGACACTTCCCGGGGAGCGTCGACCCCGAACGTTTTTTCGGGAATCTGACGCTCTGCAATTCAACGCGACCAAACTGTACCACGATCTGTTGTTCCGCGTCATTAAGCCTCGGAAAGCGTGAACTCACTCTTCCTGCCCGAAAATTGACAGGAAGCTCTGTGAAGAAGATTTCATCGCATCCATGAACAGCTGCTCCACTCCAAATTTTTCGGCATAATCCTTCATGGCGTGGAACATTCCAACGTCTTTCCCCAGCTGCTCGCTCATGTAGTATTTGTTTGTCATGATCTCGATGTAGAGCTCCGATGCCGTCTTTCCCGGGAAGAAGTCGACAATGCCTTCCTTCCTGAAAAGTTCGCATGCCGGGCGGTAAATATTTTGGTACCAGTCAAGGGTCGCGTCCTTTAGCGAAACCGTTCCCGGGGTCCGTTCGCCGAGGTACCATTTATGCTCTTCGATGTGCTTCATGAGAAGGTCGAAGTACGTCGGGTTCTGCATCGCTCCCAGGAACTTGTTGACATCGATCGACGTACGCCGCTCAAAATCTCTTTTCTTTTCTTCCACCGATACCAGGTGACGGTAGCGTTCCTGCAAATAGAGCCGATCTTCAATCGCCTCAAGCTCATCCCGTTTTTTTCCCACCCCGCGAAGATCTTTGTTCAGCCAGTCCATCGAGTCAAAAAAGAAATTGAGTTCTTCCTCTCTCAATTTCGCGGACATCGCCTGCTTGAACTCGACCGTCTCGGCATCCGCGAGGTATGCCTTCAATGATGTCCGCCGCCCGATAAAGGGGACTTCGGCTTTTTCGAACCTGATGAGAGTGTTTGCGAGCGAGGCATCGCCCCAGTAGACGCCGTTGGAATGAAGTTCCACGAATAATTCTGCAATCGCATCCCAGATCCTCTTCCGGTTCTCGAGCGTGAAACCGCGCGGGTAGAGCTGTGAATCGGGCAGGACTTTCTCAACCAGGAGTGTAATGGTGTGGGAGGCGTCTCCTTTTTCTTTGCGATTGCCAACCGCCGCGGCAGCAGCGCCCTCGCCCCCTTCGCGCACAACGTATCCAACGGGCACAAGGGTATGGATGCCTCGGAGAAGCAGCTCCTCATAGTTGCGTATTTCCTTTTTCGCCGCTTCTTCGTTGATTTCTTTGATGCCGAACGAGAAGCGCCCGGCTTTGACGAAGATGACGACGTGCCGCGACGGACCCCGTTTAACGTTGAGAAGGTCCACTCCATGGCTCCGCCAATCCGAGATCGGCAACTGCCATGGAAGTTCTTTCACTTCCTTCAAAAAAATTGACTCAACGTGAAATCGAATTCCGGACGGCTGGAGCGGGGTATTCATGGGCGCACAAAGCGATGCACTCGGTTAGGATGCTTTTCGGGCTGAACGCTTTACTTGTAGATATTTGATGATTCCGGGAAGCAGCGAAAGAAAAACAACAACGATGATCACATATTGAATGTTCTTGTCGATGTTTGGAATTGTGCTGCCGAGGAAATATCCGATGAGGAGCATACTCGTGATCCATGCAATCGCCCCGATGATATTGAATGACGCGAATCGCGCGTACTTCATTTCGGCGATGCCGGCAACCACGGGAGCAAAGGTGCGTGCAAAGGGCATGAATTGCGCCATGATAATCGTCACCGGTCCGTAATGCTCGTAAAATTCCTTCGTCTTCATGAGCGATTGCTTTTTAAAAAACCGGGATTCCTCGCGGGCGTAGAGCGCCTGCCCGCTCTTTCGGCCGATGAAGTACCCGGTCGAATTTCCAGCGATAGCGGCGACAATGAGAAGCGGAATGAGATTCAGAATGTTGAAAAAACCGGCCGCAGCAAAGAGACCTGCCGTTACCAACAGAGAGTCACCCGGAAGAAAAAATCCGACAAGCAAACCGGTTTCCGAAAAAACGATCATCGCCAGACCGGGGTATCCCGCCCATCGGACGAGCTCTTTCACATCGGTCAGCTTTGAGAAAAACTCTTTGAAGAAATCCATAAATATTTACAATTTGCAATTTGCAATTTACAATTTCCGATTTTGAATTTTCAATTATTGGGCAGGGGCCGTCGCCAGGTGTTACGGCGATTTACCGGCAGCTAACCCGAGACCATCGTGAGAAGAAAAATACCGAGCGCTATACGATAAAATATGAACACGTACGTCGTATGAGTGCGAAGGTACTTCAGCAGAAACGCAATAGAAAGATAGCCGACGATCCCCGATACAAACGTTGCCGTGATGACATTCAAGAGGCCGAGGTCATGCATAAAATGACGAGCCTCATAGAGTTCCAGCATCCCGCTCGCGAATACCGCGGGAATGCTCAGCAGGAACGAGAACCGGGCAGCATCTTCTCTGGTGATTCCGAGGAACAAGCCAGCCGTAATCGTGGTGCCGGAGCGGGATGAACCTGGGATCAGCGCCAGCGATTGGGCAAATCCCACAATAAGGCTGTCGAGCCAGGTAGCGTTGATCATCTCTTTCTTCCGCGAGCCCACGATCTCTGCCAGCCATAAAATAAGAGCCAGAACTATAAGGCTGACCCCGATGACGTTGAGACTCTTTGTAACATTTCCTTCTATGATTTTCTTAAAGGTTAAGCCGAAGACGGCTACGGGGAGCGTGCCCAACACAATGTACCATCCCATGCGTGCCCGGCCCAAACCCGCCGCAGGCGATTGGAGGTATTTAACGCCGTCAGTGAAAAACCCTTTTGTAATTTCGATAAGATCCTTAAAGAAGTAGATAACAACAGCCGCAAGCGTGCCAATTTGTATGACGGCGATAAAAGCTGTCCACTCCTCCGGCCGGTCCGGGTTGATCAATCCGAGCAGTTTGCCCGCAATGGTGAGATGGGCGGTGCTGCTGACGGGCAGAAATTCCGTAAGGCCCTGGATTACTCCTAGAAGCATCGAATAAAGAAGAGACATGTCGCCAGCCCTTTGCGCCTGGTGGACAAAAAAAAAGGAGGCAGTTATTCCTCCTCAAAGATCGTTAGAAGATACCGAAATTTAGGGAACGACGCAAGACAACCGTTACCACACGGATGACGTTCATGAGCATAGAGATGGAATAGTGGAATGTTGGAATGGTGGAATGGTGGAATGATGTGCGCCAGATGCCCATTCGCCATTGGTCCAGAATAATGGAATGTTGGAAATGGAATGTTGGAATATTGGAATGGTGGAATGTTGGAATCTAGCAATCTTGTAATCTTGCAATCTTCTAACCCTACACTCGTACAATCATGCAATCCCTGACTACGCTCTACCCCCCGCGCCACGATGCCGGTCTATCCAGTATGCCCAGAGTATCAGCAGCCAGGCAGATTGTGCGCCCCACGCAAGGGCATTCACGTTGGGCGGCGCGCCACCGACCATATTCCCGATCCACGCAAGAAGGAGAAAAAGAATAAACGACCAAAACGCATACGTTCCCGTCCTGTCTTTTGCTTTCGTCGATCGCAGATAGATGAACACCCCGGCCGCAAAGAGAATGCCCTCCACAACAATTGTCGCCGGAACGGAATACCAAAGCCCCAGGCCGACATACAGTTTGAGCCCGGGAATAATCGGCATGTCTGGCCGGTGAGAGACAAAATCCAGCACCCAATGACTGATAACACATCCTGCAAGAACGAACGCGTTCCTCGCCGAACGGCGAATCGCAAAATAAACAACACCGAATGCGGCAGCCCATCCGATCCCGGTGAGAAGGCTGTGAGAGACAGGGTAATCATAAAAATCGAGCGGGGTGAATGCAGTGTTGCCGGGATCGATACGCACGTGCTCAATGCCAAGAAGCAGAAACAGAGGCCAGAGCAGATCGACGAACTGCGTTGCCATGATGAGAGTGCCGAGGGAGACGGTCGGCGCGGTCTTTTTTGCCCCGAGTGCGACGGCAATGTGTCCTATGAACATTGATTCCTCCGATGTATGGAATGCCGGCTCATGAAAAATTTAGAAAATGTCTCCAATGCCTATCGTGAACGCAACACCGCGCGGTTCCTTCCCGCGCCATGTCATATCGAACCGAAACAGGTCAAGAATGCGGCTGACGCTGATTCCCCCTTCATAGTACAACCCGTTTGTCGTGTTGAAAACCGGCGGACCGGCTATTGCCGAAGGTGAGAGCCACGACTGGGCGACCGACCCGAACACGATTAGCTCCAGATCGCTTTTGTAGAGAAAAGGAATCCCCGTTGCAAGAAACGGGATACGCCTGAAATTGTGCTCGACGGATAATAGCACAAACCGATCCCCCGAAAATTCCTTGACTCTTGCCGCCCGCAATCCCCCGAACCAAGCCGTGCCTTCATAGCTCGATTCCAAACTGAACAGACGCTGCGGCAACCGGGTGCCGGTGAGGACTCCTCCGTTAAACGTGATGGACATCGTGGGGTTGAAAACAAGATTGAGGTCGTACGTCGGGAATTTTGCTTTGAACCCTCCATAGAGCCTTGTGAACCCGAAATCGCTCTTGAGGAGGCTTTTCGATGAATACTCAAGCGACGTGTGCGCCGCAAGATACCGGTTGCTGAAAAGATATTGCAGCGAATTTCCGTACTCCGCGTTGAAGGTGACGGATCGAAGAGTCCCGTCGAGGATCGGCGGATTGATACGGTATGTTCGATCCCGGTCGAGCAGGCTGTATTCCGTTATTTTCTTGAGCGAAGTCTCCTCTTCGGCGGTATACCCCAATTGCATCTGCACATTCGGTGTTCCCGAATGCCGGAGAAAATTGCCTTCCACAAAACCGTGCCAGCCGCGGGAGAGAAAATAGTCGCGGTAGTCGTCCTTCGAAAAAAGAGTCCCCAAGAGAATTTCGAAGTTGCCGTAGTATCCTTCGTCGGGGCGGTAGTCGAGTTTTCGGTAAACATCGCCTCCGACGCCAAAGGATCGGTCCGGAGTAACATAAAGGGTCGAGCCGGCTGAGTATTTCCATCGCCTGTCGTCGAAGCCATACCCGAGTGCGCCGCGCGCAGCGACAGCATTTGTCACAGAATCGAAATCGCATTGCCCGCCGAGGAATAGTCCCTCCACCCTGTTGAAACGAACGTCGATGTATGATAATCCTGTGATGCTCGCGCCGATAGCGTTGAGCGATTTTGTTTTCTTTCCGATTTGCTCTTCGAGGGTGGCGCTGCTGTCCAGATTCTTGTAGGCCAGTTGTTCGTCGACGTTGAGGGGAAGAAGCGGGTGATCCGCCCAATAGGTGGAATCGAACACCGATGCTTCAGGAGTGATCGTCAACCTGGGGAGTTTTCCAAGGCTGTCGGCGAATGTCGGGTTTATGGCATAGTCCGACATCACGACCGATCGAACGAAGGAGAATTTGAGGATGGATATTCCCATCAAACTCACATCGGCCTTACCCTGCACCCTGTAATCGACGGGCATCCAAAACCGGTTTTCGTAAAGCCGAAACTGCTGAAGATAGTGAAACGATACATTTTTCAGGAAGGGGACCGCGTAGGCTTCGTTCGGCTCAAAGTCAACGTTGATGACCGCGTAACTCCTTTCTGCGATCGAGAGCATCCCGCGAAAAAGCGGCCGGAGACGTGAACGGGGAATCACCTCGATGTCGTAGACGTCCATCCCGTCCATGGACCGCGTGCGGATGAGCCTGTAATCATAGAAAGAAAATGCGTCGGGGGAGGTCGGGCCGATGAATTTGTATCCCCCGGTGTTGATCGTGTCGTCGTTGAAGTTAGTGACCTGCCCGACGCGGCTCACGATTTCGCCCATCGCCAAATTCTTGGTCTGGCGCTTTTGGTGAACGACTTCACGCAGCGAGTCATTCGCACGCCAGTACAGCGTAAGATACGACTCGGTAATTGCCCCGATAGCGGTGTCGATATTAATGGTGATGCGGCTATACGCCTCGCACTGAAATGTCTTCAGCACCCCCATCCATTTTGGCTTGCTCTCGATGGCGCGGCGGATGATCTCGATCGCAGGGTCTTCGTCGGTAACCACCACTTCCGGCATTCTGATCGCTTCGGGCTGCAACCCGCTCCGCAGTTCCCGGGTATTCGTTCCAGAGACATGGAGAGTGTCCGATCGGTATCCAAGATAGCTGACGACAAGGGTATAGTCCCCCGGGGGGAGCGAGAGTTGAAACCGCCCGAGTTCGTTCGTGATGGTTCCTTTGTTGGATGGACCGGCGACTCTGATCGTCGCGGCGGGAAGAGGTTTGTTACTCGAAGCGTCGACGACAATTCCGCCGACCGTGTTTAGCGATTGTGCAGCCGCCGTTAAGACGGAAAAGCAGAAGACGAGCGGAATTGCCAGCCGCCGGCGCAATCTCAAAAGAAATTTCATCCTTTCGGTTGAAGCTTTTGGGAAACAAGAAGAATTCTGCAATTCCAGGTTTATTTCTCCTTAGCCAAGAATGGAAAATGGAGCGGATGTTTGGCACATGGAAAAGGTTAAGGACGAAGCCGATTGAGAACTGATAGCTCGCCGGCATTCCGAGAATGATCACGAGCTTACGACGCCTTTCTCCAGCACTTTTTAACCGGCATCTCTCTTGTAGCAGCGCTTCCCTGACCCCAGAGACGGATGCGGGATCGATGGTCACCTCAAAACAACCCGTCGTGCGTATCCCGCTGAGACCCAATTTATGAATCCAATTCAATGTATTCAAGAAGAAATGTAGAACAATCCTTCGGAAAAAAACCTGGCGGAGGATTTCCTTTAATCACGAAACAATGTTGTTGGATTCAAGGATTCCGATACAAAACCTTCGGAGGGATTGCAGCAGAAGGCCGCTTTGAGATATTCGCTGGAATTCGGCAGGAGTTCATTTCAAATGAAGTCATTGCGATCCCGCTCGAAGAGCGGGATCCCACACGGCAGGACAATCCCCTTGTTTCAAGAGGAGATTGTCCCGTTGTACAGGATGCCGTGAAGCGGCACTTCGTCCCCCGACGAACAACGTCGCGGTCCTCGCAATCACTTTTTTTTTAAAAAGCCCAACTCCCTGGCTTTCGGTCAGGTTGCTTCTCCTCGATTTTCTTGGCATATTCTCGTCAAACTTCAGCGAGAATACGATGACGACGATAGCGGATTATATACGGATGCTCGGACAGCGAGACAGCCTGTTGATGAAGGTGGGAATATTCCTCCTGTTTGTCTTCATCGTTGCCCTGATGTTTCCCCGCGGAGAATCGATCGAGTCCGACTATCGCGTCGGGATGATCTGGACCGACAAAGATCTCATCGCACCTTTCCTTTTTCCCATTTACAAGGAAGATCGGGAGTACCAGAAGGAAAAAGCGCTCGCAAGCGAGAGGGTCTACAAAGTATTCGAGGAAAATGCCGATGTATCCAGAAAGAGCCTTGACTCTCTCCAGAAATTTTTTGTCGAACTCCAATCCGTCCTCGATGCCAGAGTTGCCTATATTCAAAAACGGGACCTCGCGATAAGAACCAGGCGTATCAACGTGAACGAGCTCCTCGTCGATTCAACCTCTTTAATCAACCGAAGGCGCGCGTTGCCCGTGAGAATCACCGAAAACGAATGGAGAACGCTGCAGCGGCTTCATTTCGCGGACGGCTTCGCAGGAAATCCGCGCTACAGATTTTCACTCCGGAGAGCGCGGCGCGACGTCCTGCTTGTCGTCAACGAGCTTTACCTGCAGGGTATTCTCAACATCCGGAAGGAAACCGCCGGAAACAACATCAACATCGCGCTGCGGCGCCGCACCGACGAGCAGATTGTCCCGATCAACAAGTTTCTCGACGTCGACGACCTTGGACGGGTCGTTCAACAAACCTTCATTTCAGGGTACAGAATTGAGAACGACACTGTTTCCATCGCGATCAAAATCGCCCTTTCGTTCCTCTCGCCGAATATCATGTTCCAGAAGGAGCAGACCGACAAGGAGATTTCGATTGCGATGGACGAAGTTCCGCGCACCATCGGGATCGTGCAGGAGAATGAGCGCATCATCGGCAGGCATGAGCGGGTCACGGACGAAGTGAAGTTGAAACTCGATTCGCTGCGAAAAGCGAAGGCGGAACGGGGAGCAGACATCAACAGGATCACGACGTTTGTCGGAAAGTTTCTCCATATTTTTTCGGTGACATTTCTTTTTGGAATTTATCTTTACCTCTTCCGAAAGAAGATCTTCCACGACAACTCGAAGATTCTCCTTATCTCTCTCATCGTCTTGTTGGAAGCCCTCCTGGCGTACCTCACGCTCCACATGAATGCTGAGGTGCCCATCGAGTTGCTGATCGTTGTCCCCGCGGCATCGATGCTTTTGTCTATCATCTTCGATTCGCGGGTCGCTTTTTATTGCACGGTCACGATGGCGTTCATTGTCGCCGGAATCCGGGGAAACGACTATTCGATCGCCCTCTTCTCCGTCGTGGCGGGATCTCTCGCCGTCTACACCGTTCGCGACATCAAGCACCGGACGCAGATTTTCCGTTCGATCATATTTATTTTTCTCGGCTATCTCGTCCCCATCCTCGCGATGTCTCTGGAGCGTTACGACTCTGTCAACTCCGTCCTCAATCAGCTGACGATGGCCGCGGCCAATGCGGTCTTCTCCCCTGTGTTGACATACGGGCTGCTGATTTTCTTCGAGCGGTTCTTCGACATTACCACGGATCTCACGCTCCTTGAGTTGTCGGACTTCAACCAGCCGCTGTTGAAAGAACTTTCGCAAAAGGCTCCGGGGACGTTCAATCACAGCGTCAATATGGGCACGCTCGCGGAGTCGGCCGCGGAAGCGATCGGAGCGAACGCGACGCTTGCCCGCGTCGGTGCGTACTACCACGACATCGGAAAGATCACGCGTCCTTCGATGTTCGTCGAGAATCAGCTCGGCGCGGTCAACAAGCATGAAAAATTCGACCCGCACTTCAGCGTCAAGGTCATTGCATCGCACGTTAAAGACGGGATGACGCTCGGGCGCGAGTTCGGCCTCCCCGACATCGTCGTCGATTTTATTCCGATGCACCACGGGACAACGAAGATTGGTTTCTTTTACGAGGCCGCGCTCAAGAAGAAAAACAAGTTCGAATCGGTGAACGAGAACGAGTTCAGGTATCCGGGTCCAAAACCACAGACCAAGGAAACAGGCATTGTCATGCTCGCCGACGCCGTGGAAGCATCCACCCGATCGATCGAAAACCCGACCGTGCAGAAGATCGAAGAACGGATCGACGATCTCATTAAGGCGCGGTTCATGGAGGGACAGCTCGACGAATGCGAATTGACGCTCCGCGATCTTACCCGCATCAAGGCGAGCTTCCTCAAAATACTCTCGGGCATCCACCACTCGAGAATGCAATATCCGGAACAGCAAACGGAAGGGGGCGATGTCGCCGGTGCGACGGCTCCCGCAGAGAAGAACGGGAATCCTCCGCCTCCGCCGACAAAGCGCTTGCCAAAGCGTTCCCGGAGTTCGCCGGCAAAATCGTAGCGCGTATGAACTCGGATGTGGAAAAATTTTTCCGGTTCCTCCGGCTGGAGAAGAGTCTCGCAACAAACTCGATCGAGGCGTATCAGCACGACATAGCGCGCTATGCAGCGTTTCTTGAAAGCCGCGGCATTACCTCAGCGGAACAGACAAAGAGCGACGATGTTTCGGCTTTCATTAAAGAGCTGCGCGACCTGGGATTAGCCGCACGAAGCGTTGCGCGAAACCTCTCCGCCGTCAAGAGTCTTCACAAGTTTCTCCTTGGCGAGAAACTCACCACCCGCGATCCCACCATCGACCTTGAACTTCCAAAAAGAGGGAAATTCCTCCCCGATGTACTCAACGTAGCGGAGATCAATCGCATCATTGAAGCAACGGGGCAGAAGCAAACCGACGACAAGAATCTCTGGATCCGTGATCGGGCAATTCTGGAAACCCTCTATGCAACAGGCATGCGGGTTTCCGAACTCACCGATTTGAAACAGGCCAACGTCTTTTCGAACGAAGAACTCGTGCGTGTTTTCGGCAAAGGATCAAAGGAGCGGCTTGTTCCAATCGGCAAGCCGGCATTGCAGTGGATTCACCGTTATCAGAGCGAAGTGAGGGGCAAGCTCTCCGTTAGATCGAAGGGGGGCAAACGGCCGACAAATGATGCAGTCTTCCTGAACTGGCGCGGCGCTCCGATGACCCGAGCGGCGGTCTGGAATATCGTGAAAGAGTACACTCGCCTCGCCCGGATCTCGAAGGAAGTCCATCCGCATACTTTCCGACATTCGTTTGCAACTCATTTGCTGGAGGGGGGCGCCGACCTTCGCGCCGTGCAGGAGATGCTGGGGCATGCCGACATATCGACGACGCAAATTTACACTCATATCGATCGTGAATTTGTCAAGGCCGAGCATCGGAAGTACCATCCAAGGGGGTAAGAGTTCGGCCGATGTCGTTCCCTTCCCTTCTTGATGTTGCTCCAAACGTTCATTAACTTTCACACGGTTCGATTGCTGCGTCGTAAAATTTCAGGAGAGACGTCTATGCAACGCCGCCTTTTTTTCGCTCTTCCACTTCTTTTT
>CAYLMV010000044.1:0-30772 GCA_964384415.1 uncultured Chitinophagaceae bacterium
ATCCCGGTGGTCAGACCGACAAGAAAAGTGATGAGAAGAAGATAGGCATCGCTGTGCGGCTTCTCATATTCCTCATGCCATCTCAGAACAAGCCATATAATGAGAGCGGTGAAGAGAAGACTCGTATTGCGCGTTTCCGTTTCGATCGCGTTGAACCAAAACGTTGTGCTGAAGGTGAGTGCCAGCGCACCGATGGCAGCCGATCCGTAGACGGCAATCCGGTCAAACATGGCCTCCGGGAGATCGTGCCGGAGCAGAATCATCCTGACCGTGATAAGATAAAGAAGCGTCACGACCACGGAGCTTGCCAGCGCGTTGACGAAATGCATCCTCACGGCGATATCCGAGAAGAGCGGTATCATCGAGAAAACGCGCATCACGATCACCAGCAGCGGCGATCCCGGCGGATGCTGCACTTGCAGGAGGAACGAGGCCGCGCAGTGTTCAGGCACATCCCAAAAAACGACGGTTGGCGGAAGTGTATAAAGATACGTGATGAGGGTGACGGCGAAAACGGCAAACGCCACGATACGGTTGGTCTTAATATGTCCCATTGTCGGAAGTAAATTGGAAGAATAGAAATCAGGTTATCTTTAATGATATTGGTTTCTTTTCTTTAATTCAACAGAGAATTGAGTTTATTATACGGAGGGGCTCATTGGCGTTAAGCAAATATTTAGGGCCACGCCGAGCAATGGGCTGCTTTGAATTAAGGGTCATTGCGAGGCGTTCTTTGCCGACGCAATCCCCTTGTTTCAAGAGGAGATTGTCCCGTTGTACATGATGCCGTAATGCGGCACTTCGTCTCCCGACTTCGTCGGGATCCTCGCAATGACATTTTTTGAAAACGTCCCACTCCCTCGCATTGACATTTCTTCACACAAAGCGTAGATTGTTCCTACTCAGGGGGTGAATAGGCAGTTTTTTATTGTTGAAAGGATATGATTAGATGGGAAATCTTGGTGCACCGGAGTTAATCTTAATACTCCTCGTGATTATAGTCTTTTTTGGAGCGAAGAAAATTCCTGATATCGCTCAGGGAATTGGCAAAGGGATCCGGGAGTTCAGGAAAGCGAGCCGGGATATTCAGGAAGAAGCCGATCCGGATCGACCGAATACGTTGATCGGAGAGAAACTTACATGTCCGCATTGTTCGGAACCGATCGTCAAGGATGCCAAATTCTGTCCGTCGTGCGGAAAGTCGCTGCAGAGTGCGAAGTGTCCCAACTGCGGCGCCGCGAACGATTCAGGAAGCACGTTCTGCAAAGAATGCGGCAAAAAACTTGCTGCATGAGAGGATGTACCCGAACACGGGGGGATTGCATTTCAGCCTTTGAGGGACCGAGAGTGCGAGCCGGAGTCTTTTCGATTTTATGATATCTCTAGATTTTCTTGCCAGAATCCCAATCTTTGAGAAGTTGTCTCAGACAGACCTGGAAGTGCTCCGCTCACTCTGGCGCCAGAGGACATTCAAGGCGGAAGAAATTCTTTTCCGGAAAGGAGACAACGGTTCCTCGATGTATATCATCGAAGAGGGATCGATTGAGATCTCCGTTCCTTCCGAGACGGATCAGAAAGATATCCGTATTTCGCTTCTTAGCCAGGGGGAGTTTTTCGGCGAATTATCATTAGTCGACGGCTTGCCGCGAACGGCCAAGGCGACCTCAACAGGGGATTCCATTCTACTCGAAATGAAGCGGGATGATTTCATCCAGTTTGTGACCGACCGTCCGGCCGTGGCAATCTCGATGATCAGTGAAATGGGGAAGAGGCTCCGGGCGACGAACGATATGGTGAGTTCGCTGGCTTCGAAGAATGTGAACGTGGAGATGGAGGAGCAGTTGAGTTTCGGCGACAAGCTCTCCGACAGGATCGCTGATTTTGTGGGGAGCTGGACGTTCGTCGTCTATTTTTTTACCGGGTTGATTGCATGGGTTCTGCTTAACGTTCTCGAATTCCTCTTCAGACCTTTCGACGCGTATCCTTTCGTATTTCTAAACCTGGTTCTTGCCGTGGTGGCATCGCTTCAGGCTCCTCTTATTATGATGAGCCAGAACCGCGCTCAGAAACAGGACAGGCTGAAAGCGGATCTGGATTACCAGGTAAGCCTGAAGTCGGAGCTGATGCTTCAACAGCTTCACGCAAAGACGGACGAAATGAGGGCGCTGGAATTTCAAACGATGGAGGCGATTTTGCAGAAAGAGCTCGCCGTCATCCGGCGCCAGCTTCAGATGCTCCCTGGCTTCTCTTCGGGTGCGCCTTCAGCTTCTCAGCGAGAACACTCGTCGACTGAATTTGCGGCGACCCGCCAAAAAGATTAATGGAATACTAGCTGCGCAATGTAGATCTTCTCTGTCATCCAGCAACACAAGCTCTATCCGACCGATCCGCTGCAGAATCCACTCCCAGAACGTGATTGCTAGAATCCATCTCAAAAATGATCATTCCCTTCAATGCAAATATGCTTGTCATCCTGATCCCGCCGCTCTTGGCGAAGGCATCACTTCGTGATTGGCGGGACCAAGGGGATCCACGTCGTTGCACCGTCATGGATTCTCCCGAAGTGAATGACAACTTAACGGCTTTTGCGATGGCAGTTACCTAATATAGAGCAGTTTTTTTGTCAGGGTTGATGTCTCTGTCTGCAGCCTGCAAAAATAGACTCCGCTCTTCCTGCCATTTGGTTTCCATTCAATAGTATGCGAGCCTTCGTTTAAAACTCCGTCAACGAGAGTCTCAACGGCGCGGCCAAGAACATCGTAGATCTGCAGGGCGACATGTTCTCGTTGAGGAATGGAGAACTCGATCTGAGTCGCGGGGTTAAATGGATTGGGGAAATTCTGCTCGAGATCGAACTTCATGACGCTCTTCGAAAACGGCATGGGAGCAGAGGAGAGGAGATCAAAACTGTAGGAGACCTGTCCCCGTATCTCACCGCCGATATAGCCTCCGGTGTGCAGGTTGATGTACACGTCCCCCGTGGCAAATGCATCGGCAATCGCAGGCGTGAGCAATTCCGGTCCGCCATCCGACATTCGCCAGACGCAGTTGACGCTCCCCGCTCCCGGCGCATTCGGCGGAACTATTGTTCTGACGAGCGTGCCGTTTACCCCTTTCGCTCCCACATGAAAATGTCCCCCCGATGCAGAAATGTTGCCGGTGAGATTTAAGAATGTAAGGCTGTACGAAACGCTCTGACGGTCCGGACTCAGAATCACGGACGATGTGCCGGTGCCGTTACTCACAACCGTCGGCGGCACATCCTGCCTGGCAGATAATTGCGCGGTGAGCCCGATGCCGGTGGTAAGATTAATCTGACCTCGGATCGCGCTCCCCGCAGCGGCGCCGAGTTCAATGTAGAGCTGCCCGGTGAGAAGCAAATCAGCCATGTTTGGTGTGAACTCCTCAGCGGGGTCCGAGGGTGTCCAGCTTCCTGAGATCGTTGCGGCACTTGCGCTGCCGTCCGCTATGAGAGTTTTTACTGACGCGCCGTTTTCTCCAGATGATCCCGAATGAATCATCCCGAGAGTCCCCGATGGTCCGAAATACGATAGATTATAAGTCACTGAATTGTGACTATCATCGAGGATGAAGGAGACTGTCGCCGACGCGTTGGTCATAGCGGGAGGAGTCTCCTGGGAACCGTCGATCGAAGCGATGAATCCAGTCCCGCCTTTCAGGATCAGCTGGCCGCGAATTTCCCCATCGCCGTGCGCCAACGTTGGAAAGTTCAGATACACTTTGCCGGCGATCATCGAATCGACGAGTGCACGAGTCAGCGGTTGGCTGTCGGCCGATTTCCATGAACCTTTGAATGTGGCCGATGGCGGGTACCCTGCCGATGCAATATTTTTAACGGCGGGCCCGTTTGTTCCCGGCGAACCGGTGCGAAGTTCTCCGCCAGAAGTGAGAGATCCGGAGAGTCCCTGGTAGGTAACCCAATAATCCAATTCAGTTCTCGCTGGGTCGAGAACGAAGACGCCGGTTCCGCCTCCATTCTCAGAGACAGAAGGAACCTCCTGACTGCCGCTGCAAACGACCTCGAAATGGAGGGAAGTGCCAAGAATGAGTTGGCCTCGGATTTCGCCTCCGGGATTATTAGCGTTCAGAAATCCCACATACACATTTCCAGAAAGGAGTGATTCGGCAATTGCCCGCGTGAAAGGATCAGGGTCTGTGCTTCTCCAGACACCGCTGAAGGTGCCGGAAGCCGCCGCAGGCGCATTGAGATTTCCGGCCGCAGTTCCGCTGATCCCGGGCTGGCCGATGAAAAAAGTTCCGGTGACCCCGGCCGAACTCATCCCCTGATAAGAGACAAAATATGTAAGTCTGGTGAAGTCTTCGCTTAAGTCAAATGAGCCGGTTCCTGTTGCCGAGGTGGTGACCTGAGGAACTTGCTGAGTGCCATCGATCGCTGCTGTGAAGTGGATTTGCGCGGTCGATGCGGAATGAACCATCGCCGCAAAAGCGGCAATAAGGAAGAGTTTCGATTTTTGTCTCACGCGGGATTTCCTCTGGATGCCACTCACTACAACGCGCCGGGAGACTGTCAAGTTCTCGACAGAATTCAACAAAGTTACTACTCGATCATCGGCATCGACTCAATTTCAGTGATGTCATGCTGCATCCCATCTGAAAAGCGGCGGGACTCGGAATAACACCGAAGAGATTTCTTAACTCCTCGTAGAATCGGATTGAGAGAATATTCCGCCGTAAGATGTGTCACGGATTGAATACCCGGAAATAGTCGTGCGGACGAGCCTCGGGGGGTGCTTCATCCTGGAACGTTTTGTCGGGATTCCGTTGTTCACAATCAAAGCGATCAAAGGGCAACAATTCCCCATCGTAGTCCCAGTTGCATACTTTTATCCGAGTAAGTATATTTGCGGTTGAAGGGGAAACGCCGGACCGATATTGACGTTCATTCTCTGCTTGTGCAAAAAAATGGAGGTAAAGACTCTTGGCCCAAAAACAAAAATTTGAAGCCGCCGAAATCTTTGGCCGCTTGCGGGAGATTCTCAGCAGGCAGACGGCGGCACTATCAGTCAAGAGTGATACTTCTGTTTATTATTGTTTGGAAGGAACGACCGGACCATCGACCGTGCGGGTGTGGAAGGGCAAAATGAGATCTCTAAAAATTCCGGTTGCTTGGGTGAAGGTAGGAAAAGCGTACGTCAGCTATCACCTTATGGGCCTCTATGGAAACGCCGCGTTGTCGAAGGTTGTGTCGAAGGAGCTGAAGGCGCGAATGCAGGGAAAGACTTGCTTCAATTTCAAAAACCCCGATGATTTGCTCTTCAAGGAATTGGAGAAATTGACCGGTCAATCCATCGAAGCGATGAGAAAGATGGGGTATATCGCCGAATAAACTCGCCCCAATGCTACCCGGTAGTTTTTGAGAACATTTCAATATCGTCCCGACTCGTCCATCCAACCCTTTTCCAAAACGACAGAGCTCTATGGTTGTTAGCATGGACAAAGAGGTGGCATTTCAGAATTCCAAGATGCTGAAGGGCAGTCACGACGAGTTTAGCTAAATGGCGCCCGGTTCCTCTTCCGCGAAATTCCGGAGCCACTGCCAGGTGATGGAGGAAGCCCCGCCGGCCGTCGTGTCCTCCCAGGACCGCTCCCGCCAATACGTTTCCCTCTCTCGCCACAAAGCTCAGTCCGGGATTTCTCAAAAGATACGCTTCGATTGCCTCGCGGGAATCGGACGAGTCGAGGGTGATACCGTCGGATTTTTTCCAAAGGGCGACAACCTCGTCATAGTCTGATGGCTGCATGGGGGCGTATTGTATCATAGCTGAAATTCCTGTCGTGTATGTGGTCAGATTGCCGATTAATGAGACAACAGGTAGTGCGCAATTCTCTCAGCGACGAGATCGGCCCCGCGTTCGTTGAAATGCATCACATCGTAAAAATGATCGGTGCTATGCGGGATCGCGGGGGCAAGGTCCAGAACTTCAACGCTATCCTCGGCACATATCCTCTTCAATTCACCGTTGTAAATATCCAACATCTTCGCGAACGAGGCGGCAGAAACAGTTCCTTTCAAGCCTCCGCTGGAATATTCCCGCCCCGCCAGGTGCTTCCATTCTTCGGTCGTGTCGAAGAGAAGGGGCTGTGTCATGAAGACCGGGCGGGATCCGAGTCTCCGGAGATCGCCGATGATCGTGCGGAGGTTTTGTTTGTACTCGTCAATGCCCGGCAATATACTTCGAATATCGGCCGGCAATTCCATCTCGCGTTCCAGTTTCTCCGGAACAAAGTTAACGTTCGATCCCTTGTCGAGGACGACGGCGTGGCCAATCAATATCTCCTTCCACAACGAGGCGAGCTGGATCAATCTGCTGTTACGGAATACAAACCGTCTCCATCCGGTCCGTTCGACGGGATTTCCGTACTCCCGGTTTTCCTGGTTCATCGAGAATCCGAGATCGTTCGCTCCGACCAGAAGAAGAACAATAGTCGGCCGAATACTGGGGATGACCTCACGAACAAAGACGATGTGGCCTCTCGTCGATTGACCAGAGAGCCCTCCGTTGCCAACCCAGACTTTTGGAATGGCCGGCTTTAGCTTTTCCTGCAAGAGGTACGCCCACGTCTTGTGGTCGTCCAGATAAAAACACTGCGCCGTGCTTCCGCCAATGACGACGATTGTTGTATACTCCGACCAGTTCTGCGGCGGTTCATCCCCGCGCAAGCCCCATCGGTTCGTGGTATTATGCGCGACAGGAGAAACGCCGTGAAGATCGGTATGGAGTTCGAGTTTATTGTGCGGACGGAGAGCCAGCTCCGGACTGAACATATTCGGAGGGGATAAAATCCTCAGAAGCCCCTCCAGCAGAAAAAGGCTGAAAAAGGTCGAGGCCGCCAACACCACGATAGAGAAGAGAAGCTTTCGCGGAGAACGGCGGTACGCGATGACCATCGCGCCAAGGATCAAGGAGCCGAGCTGACCCGTCCAGATGAGGAGGAGGCTCGCAGAGTCCCATGCGCCGTGCGATTTGGACAGAGCGTTTGCGATGTGGAAGCCATCACCGGGAAAAAAGATGGAGAGAACCCACTGGTTGCAGAGAACCCCAACTCCGATAAGGCAGACTCCGGCATTACGAAGCACGCGATTCATTATTCGCTCGTTCTATCAGGGATAAAATTCATTTGAGCCGCTCTTATTTGTAGTGATGACGTTGGCCGGTGATTTTTCCTGATGTTCAGATTCCCCGCTTCAAGAGCCAGCAAAAATCTACTTTTTTCAATTATGAAACGCAATCAGGCGATAGAGCCAAATGTGTGTGTCAACAGCAAAGATGCGGTCCATTCCCGTTAATCCAATCGACACGTCCGGTGTCCAAAGTTAAAGTGATAGTAATGTTATTTGTGAAGGGAGCGATGGAACAATGAAACATATATCAATGGCAGTCGTTATTATCGTCTGCTCGCTTGTCGTCGGCGGCTGCACGGCAGAACGATATTCACGCTACGAGCGGGATCGAGCACCGAGCCCGGATACACTTGCCATGATGAAAACACAGGACGTTGTCTCGATGTCGAAAGCCGGCGTCAGCGACAGCCTGATTATCACCATGCTGGATGTCTCCCATTCCTGGTTTCAGCTGAAGCCGCAGGATGTCATCGATTTGAAGAATGCGGGAGTAAGCGACCGGGTCATCGACGCGATGCTCTATTCTGCACAAGCTTCGAATGAAACGGGCGGGTCGGGCGGAGAAGGCTACGCTTATCCGCAATACTACGGGTATGGAGGTTACTATCCGTACTGGTATTATCCATATTGGTACTATCCATCGTTGTATCTCGGATTTGGCTTCCATTATTCCCACCCGATATACGGCCGCAGCGCGTTCTCCCATGGCGGCTATTATGGTCACTACGGCGCTCGCGGTTATGGCGGAGGCAGGGGGCGCCATCGTTGATCTTTGCGGGTGAAATTGCCCGTTGATGAGCCCTATCATTCCATGTAGATTTGTGAAAGAAGCCCGACACCTAACGTGTTGGGCTTCTTTTGTTTAGACAACCTTCCTTTGCAGTGATTCAGTGGCGGCGTTTTTTACGTCTGCCCAAACCTGTGCTGCACCCTGACTTTTCTACTAAGCACAAATACATGACATTTCTATTAAGCAACAACACCGCACCATTTCAGCCCATTGACACTGATTGCATTTGCCATACGCTTTCCATAACTTCACTCGACCGCGAAAGAGGGAGATCCCCGCTACATTCACCGAGGGCGAATTCTGCAGGGCATACACAGCCTGACCGCGGAATCTTGAACGGGTCTCTCGCCATGGCACAATCAAACAAGCGACGAAAAACGCCGAATAGGAGGGTCCACTGCAATGGGCAAACCTCGATTCCGTTCCCATCTGGGAGTGGCCGCGCTCGTTCTGCTGTTGTGCAGCCCGCCTTCCCCCGCCAATGGTATTCCCCATACAAACAAAGTGAAATCGCCGGCCAGTGTTCAGACGAACGATAATTACGCCATTTTCCTTATCAATAATTTTTTGGACATCATGGGGAATGACGGCGATGGTTCTTATAACGCTAAGCTCGGGTCGTCCGGAGGTGAGTATCCAAAAGGAGGAAATATCTACGCCGTCTACGAAGACGGACTTGTTTGGGGAGGGAAACAGAATGGCCTTCTCAAAGTGGGCGGATCGACGTACCGCCACGGGTTGCAGGCCGGAAGAATTATTGTGCCGGGGATCGGCGGAACCGGTGCAATTGCCGACGATCCTTCACAGGCAAAATATCACATTTATAGAGTGCGGCCCGACATAAACCCCGGAACTCCGTTCGCTCAGGTTCAAGCCAAGCTCGATACCGAAACGATATCTCTCCCGACTCTCTTTACTCCAACCGCGCAGCAGGTGTACGATCAGTATATCAGCGATTGGAACAGCTGGCCCGCCGCAGACGGCGCTCCATTCGTCGACAAGAACGGTGACGGAGTCTACGATCCCACAGTAGACATCCCGGGCATTATCGGAGCAGATCAGACTCTTTGGTACGTGGCCAACGATCTTGATGCGTCGCGCACGGTATCATTGTACGGTTCGCAGCCGCTCGGGATCGAGTTCCAGCGGACGGTGTGGGGATACAACTCAGTCGGACCGCTCGGGAACGTCATGATTAGCTCCTACCGGCTCATCAACAAGAGCGGTGCATCGATCGACAGCATGTTTATTACTCAGTGGTCGGATCCCGACGTCGGAGATCCCGGCGATGATTTCGTCGGATGCGATACTGCTCTGAGCCTCGGTTATGCGTACAACGGACAGGACGTTGATGCCCAGTACGGTCTCCAGCCGCCCGCGGTCGGATACGTGTTTCTCAAAGGTCCTTCCGTCCCCGGCGCTCCATCCGATACCGGATTCGTCGATCTCTTTACGATTCGCAGAGGGATTAAGAATCTTCAGATGAGTTCATTCAATTTCTTCATCAACTCCAATCCCACATATTTTGATCCGGTGCTCGGCGATTACACGGGGACGATCCAGTGGTATAATCTCATGAAAGGGTTGGTGGAATCGACCGGTGCGCCGTACATCAATCCCGTAACCGGTAGAGCGACGAAATTTGTTCTCTCGGGTGACCCGGTAACGGGCACGGGCTGGATCGACGGATCCATTGCTCCTCCGGCAGATCGGCGGATGGCTCTTACCACCGGACCTTTCTCGATGGCTTCCGGCGATACGCAGGTTGTGGCAACGGCGCTGGTGGGTGCCGGCGGAGGCAGCAGATTTCAGAACGTCGCCGCGCTTCGGTACCTCATATTCAATGTGAAATCGTTGTTGACCGGCGGCGTAGAGATAGCAGTGACGCAGCCAAAGACGCTCTATCCGCTGGGTTCGACCGTATCTCTCACCGGAAGCGCAAAGATGTTGATCCATACATTGCAGCCGGTCTGGTACATTGCCGCAAAGCCGAACGGCAGTTCTGCCCAGATCGTCCAGGCAGATCCCTTCAACGTCAGCGTTGCGACCGATATCATTGGACATTACAGCATCGGCTTCACGACAGTACCGGCGTTGGATACCGCTTTCGCCTCGTTCGATGTTTCGCCGGATCGGGCACCGGTTGCGAATTTTAATGCCCCGAGCGAGATCACTCTCGGCGACACAGTTAAGATGGATGGAACCGTCTCCTCCGACCCCGACGGCGATCCCCTCACGTATCAATGGAAGGTCACGGGAGGTTCTTCCGGTGCGTATGAATTCAACTCCGCCGATACGCTTGCAGGCACTCTCATCGGCGCCTCGCAGGCAACCGCGGCGTACGTGCCCGACAGAATGACGATGCTGACCATCCAGTTGACTGCATCGGACGCACTCTTCTCGACCAGGACCGTAAAAAACGTCCGGGTCAATCCGATGAAAACTCCCAATATTTCATTCGGCAAAGTCTTTTCGCTCTGGTCGTATTTCCAGACGGGAATTTTCGGAAGCGTGCTGGTGCGGGAATTCGATTCGGATATATGGGCGAATGCGCTCGGTATGCTGACGCTGTTGGATTTTGGTCCGTCGACGAGCCCAACAACCTGGTACCCGGTCGGCTCAGGCCGGTTTGTCGTCCCGAACGATCGTCTTATTGTCGTTGCAAATTCTTATGCGGGAGCGCAGGTCGTTACGACGAATGGAGCAGGATCTGTTACAAACGTGGCGTATATCGATCCTGACAATTCGCTCATCTCCAAACCCGATACAACGGCGTGGGACGTTTATTTTCAGAATCCGTTCCTTTTCTTCTCATACGGGTTGCCCGGTCTCTACGCTTATGGTTTGAGCGCCCCCGGAATTCCGTCCTTTGCCTCCGTCTATAACAACGGCGAAGAGTGGCGGAATTTTGTCGTCAGCGGATATACGCTTTTTGCCCTTCATCCGTTGACGAAGAACCTCAGCATCGTCGACATCTCCAATCCTTATGCAATAGCTCCGGTCAACAAGGTTCATCTCAACCGGACGTTTACGACGCTGAGGTTGTCGGGCCATTATTTGTATCTGTCAAAATCAGATACCGTGGCAATTTTTGACATCAGCTCGGTTTCATCCCCAATCCTGGTCACCGAGCTCGCAGTACCCAAGAAGTACCGAAGTTATAATGCCGTCAATGATCTCGCCGTCGCGAATGACCGGTTGGTTCTCGCCACTACCGAGGGCTGCTATATTTATGACGTGAGCAATCCTTCTCTTCCCACGCAGATCGCTCAGATGATCACCGGCATCCCGATGACAACGTCGTTCTACGACGGCACGAGGATCGTCGTCTCTGTCTGGGATCGTTTTGGAACTGAAAGTGCCGACCGGCCAGGAGGAGCAGTGGAGCTGGTCTATTCGGGGCCGAGCAGTGTTCATTCCGACATAACGGCAATTCCGAGGACGATGACCCTGGATCAGTGTTATCCGAACCCGTTCAACCCGAGCACAACAATCTCTTACGCGCTGCCGGAAAACGGTGTCGCCACTCTCACAGTCTATGATCTGTTGGGGAGAGAAGTTGCAACCCTCGTCAATGAATCGAAGAAGGCAGGGACGTACAAAATCAAATTCGACGGGTCTAAGCTATCGAGCGGAGTCTATTTTTACCAGCTCAAGGCAGGAAATTTGTCGAAAGTCAGGAAGATGCTTTTGTTGAAATGAGATGACTGTCACATCTGAGCCTTTCCGAAGGTTCCTCCATTGGGCTTGGTGATCAGTCTTATTGTCGACCCCTATGAATAAGGAAATCCTTCGGAAGGATCTTTCTCATCGCTTGCCTTTGGCAGGATAAGCCGGTAAATTTATTGGGATTCTTATGGAGGAGGTGAAGAATGAAGATTTTCTGTTTGGTCGTATTCCTCCTTGCGGAAGTCGCGGTGACTGCCGCTCAGGAAAATGCCGCCCTTCACCCCATCGACACGCTTACCCTCAAAAGCCTGGTATTTCCCGGTCCAACGAACTCTCTCTCGAGTCCGTCATTTCTCCCGCCGATGTGGCTCTATGATACAACGCTCACGCGCGATTTTCCCAGCAGCTATCTCGGATACGCCCTCACATCGGAATCCGCCGTTCCCGATAAGCGCATCGATCTTTCGTGGCAAATGGGAATCAACCGGAGTCCTGACGATCCGCTGAAGTCGCTTCGAATGGTCCTGGGCGCGGTCAGTGCAGGCGGCGCGGCCTATATTGCGTATCAGCACATCCGGAAGTACGGATTTCTGAAATAGCGCCCCCTCCATGTTGGTTCTCCGGATCTAATCCATCGCAGTCCGATGTGGACGGGGAAATCGTCCATGCACATCAACCGTTACCGAAGAAGTATCATCTTCTTTTCGACTTGACCCTCTCCTGTTATCAGACGATAGACGTACACCCCGCTCGCCAAATTTCCCGGGGACCACTCCACTTCATACAAACCGGAAACCTGTTTCGTGTCGACGAGCGTCGTAATTCTCCTCCCTAATATGTCGTAGATCCGCAGCGAAACTTGTTCGGTTCTCGGGACGGAATATTTTATCTTGGTTCCCGCGTTGAACGGGTTCGGATAATTCTGTTCGAGGTCTATTGCCGCCGGCGGAACTTCGGAAGCCGGGTAGACCCGCTTCAGTATCCATCCATCGGGATCGAATGCGACGGCGCTCGGTTGAGATGAGCACGGGATCGTGAAGCTCTGGGTCGCAGCGTCGTTGAACAGTGCCGCCGTCGTGTCTTTTCCGTTCACTGTGATCCGGATATCGATTGGCATGGTGAAGAAGGGAGGGTTTGTTCGATCCGCCGGCTGCACAACAGTCACCGTCAAACCCGCCGCACCGCCTGTCGGTTTCCACTCCCAGGAATAGATGTAGTCGGGGTACCCTGTCCCGTAGATCCATTCATTGAAGAAGTACGCAAGCTTCCTGCCGGAGACGCTCTCACACACTCGTTCAAAATCGTGAATGCCGGCGTTTGAATATTGGAGCTGCGGGTCGTTCGCGTAAGCGTGCATCGCAAGGAAGAAAACGCTGTCTCCCATGACATGGCGAAGCATATGCAGGATGGAAGCGCCCTTGTTGTAAATGAGAGGCGAGTTGAACAGCGAGGCGGCGGTGGAAGTGTCGGGGTTGCCCACCTCTCCGGCGGCGGGCAGCGCCGCATGCATTTGGACATTCATATAATCCCAGTATGAGGCAACCCCGTATTTTGTTTCAAGATACAAGGCGGATGAATACTGGGCGAACCCTTCGTTCAGCCAGAGGTCGGACCAGGTACGGCAGGTGATCATATCTCCGAACCATTGGTGCGCGAGTTCATGCGACACAGTATTTTCCACGAACGAGCCGAGTGATGTCATCGTCTGATGTTCCATCCCCCCCGAGGCAAATTCCGAATGGCCGTACTTCTCCCTGATAAACGGATACTGACCGTAGAGGTTGGAGTACACTGACAGCATCCCGGGGACAAGAGGTAGCACTTGAAGAGCGGCCAAAGAATCTTCCGGGAGAATGTAATTGAGTACTTCCATCGAGTCTGCGGGAGAGTAGCGATACCAATTGGAGAATTGGATGTAGTTGGAAAAAGCGATCGAGACAAGATATGAAGCGATCGGGTATCGTTCTTTCCAATGTGTCGTCGATGTTCCATTGCCATGGTTGACGATAGAAGCCAGTATTCCCTCCGAGCCCACCTTGTACGACGAATCGCAGGTGACGACGATGTCGGCTGAATCCGCTTTGTCGCTTGGGTCATTCTTGCAGGGCCACCAGTCCTTCGCACCGTAGGGTTCGCTCAGCGTGTAAACCCATGGCACACCGAAATGAGAGTTGAAGATAATGCTTCCGAGACCGGTCGCCGCCGGAACTCCCTCGTAGAAAATAGTCGCCGAAAGATTTTCGCCCGGCTGATACGCGCGATCAAGCGTAACGGCGAACGAGTTGGGGGCCTGAACAAACGGCCTTTGAACGCCCCCAATCAGAATTGAATCTATGCGGAGTGCGTTATTGAGATCGAGCGTCAATTGGGATGAATTGTCTGCGCGGCAGATCCCCGCAATGGTGACAATGCCCTTCAGGTATGACGTCTGCGCATCAACGGTTAAGCCCAGGCTGTCGTACGTTACATCGAACCAGGAACTTGCTTCAGACGACATCGAGGCTTGCGATTTTCGGAGGGATAGCTTTTCGGCCTCGGCCGCCTCTAACCGCTGTTCCGCTCCGGCGGGCGCCGGGTAATACGATTGAGCGAAAACAATCTCGCTCCAGGCAAAGAATGCCATCGACAACAATCCCGTGCAGAAGTTGGTCAATCGCCAGGAACTTGTTCGGCGGTTCATCGATGGATTGGCTTTGCTATGCTTGGTTGGGTGGTTCAGAGAATGTAACCAAAGTAGAGGAGAAGCAAAAGCGTAATTAGAAATAGGTGATGTCTGAATTTCGAGTGTATGTCACCCTGAATAGAATCGTTTCAGGGTGACATGTAATCGAATTAAAGACCCTACCCACTACCTGGCAGGCTATCATATCGGCAAAGGTTTTCGTACATTAGTCAGTTCACAATTATGAGGACAGAAAGGCTGATCTTTCATTGCTTAAAAAACTAGCTGATAAGATTCTTTCGCTATTTAACGCTAAAACCCCCGTCTCTCCACCCACAGTTGCCCCCTCTGCCGAGACTCCACAAAGACCTCCAAGCCGTGTCCATACCGCACCGAGCCGGGGCCGCAAGAACAAGAGCCACGAAGAACGCAAACCCGGAAGGGTCCAGCACGAAACGCGTCCGAGTGCCCCGATTCCTCCGCAGGAAGCGTGGGATAGCTCGGTATTCTCGGTCCCCATCGTCGAAGGGAAAAAACGGTTCGAGGACTTTGCCATCCCCCCGGAGGTTCTCCATTCCATTTACGATTTGAAATTCGAGTACTGCACTCCGGTGCAGGCGGAAACTTTGGCAAAAGCGCTCGCTGGCGAGGACGTAACAGCTCAGGCGCAAACGGGTACCGGGAAGACTGCCGCCTTTCTTATTACCATTTTTGCTCATTGTTTGAAACACCCGATCACGGGGAAGAGGCCTCTTGGAACACCGCGTGCCTTAATTCTCGCCCCCACACGCGAATTGGCGATGCAGATAGACAAGGACGCCCACTTGCTCGGCAAGTACGTCCCCTGCAGAACTCTCGCTCTCTTTGGTGGAATCGACTACGTGAAGCAGCAGAAACAGTTGCAGCAGTCGCCGTGTGACGTTCTCGTCTGCACCCCCGGACGCCTGATCGACTTCAAAAAGAAGAAATTAGTCGATCTCGGGAAAGTCGAAATTCTCATCCTCGACGAGGCGGACCGGATGCTCGATATGGGTTTCATACCTGCCGTGAGATCAATCGTTCTGAGCACGCCGCCGAAATCGGAACGGCAGACGATGTTCTATTCTGCGACCATCTCGTCGGACGTTAAGCGTTTGGCTGAATCGTGGACGCGCCAGGCCTTCCAGGTTGCGGTAGCGCCGGAAGAGATCGCAGTGCAGAGCGTGGAGCAGATCACCTACATCACCACCCGGGACGAGAAACCCACGCTCCTCTACAATCTTATCATGCAGAAACATCTCGAGCGTGTCCTGATCTTCGTGAACCGCCGCGATGAGGCCCGCCGGCTCAAGGAACAGTTTGAAGTGTACGGCATAAGCTGCGCGCTGCTTTCGGGCGATGTCGACCAGAACCAGCGCATCAGCAGGCTGGAGCGGTTCCGTGAAGGTAAAATCCGCGTGCTGGTCGCGACCGATGTGGCGTCGCGCGGTATCCATGTCGAAGCGATCTCCCATGTCATCAATTACAACCTGCCTCAGGATGTGGAAGAGTATGTCCATCGCATCGGACGTACGGGCCGTGCCGGAGCCAGCGGCATCTCGATAAATTTCGCTGACGAAGAAGATTCGCACGAGCTCCCGAAGCTCGAAGAATTCCTCGGTAAGAAAGTTGAATGTGTCTTTCCGGATGAGCATCTCCTTGTCCCGATCCCGGTAAAGTACCCTCACCAGCCCCCCGTGCACCGCGAACAGAGAAAATTTGACCCGCACAGATCGAGACCGAGACCGCGCAGAAGGTGATGATCGATGGTGGGTCGGCGCCGGCTCCCTGATCCGCTGATGCATATTTTCCACGACGGCTTATCGCTCCCTCGTTTTCATCACGTTCCCGCCGCCTCTTTGATTTTCGTTATGAATTGTATACATTTTCCAATTGTGCTTTGGGGCATCGCAAAACAATCGATAGAAGGAGAACAAGGTATGAGACATCGGATAACAATTCTGTTCTTGATGATGTTTGCCGCAGCGATGGCCGTCGGACAAACGGCGCCGGAGAAGATCGATACCGGGGCTGTGGCAAGAATTAAGAATGAGGGGATGAACGATTCGAAAGTGATGGAGACCCTCAGCTACCTTTCCGACGTCTACGGACCGAGATTGACCGGCTCCCCGGAATTCCAGGAGGCTGCGGAATGGACAAAGAAAAAGCTGGAAGAAATGGGGCTCCAAAATGTCGCAATTGAATCGTGGAAGTTCGGGAAGGGATGGTCGATGAAAGATTTTTACGCCGAGATGACGGAGCCGCGGGTCCAGCCTCTCATCGCGTACCCGAAAGCATGGTCGCCTTCGACGAAGGGCATCGTGCGCGGATACGCTGTCTATTTGGATGCGAAGACAGAAGACGACCTGCAGAAATTCAAGGGCAAGCTGAAGGGAGCCATTGTATTGACGAGCGATATACGGGAACTGAAAGCACATTTCACTCCCGACGCCGACCGGCTGACGGACCAGGATTTGCTCAAAATGGCGAACGCCGATATCCAGAGGGGCCGCGGACGAGGCGGCCGGAGAGACACATCGGCATTTCGCCTCCTGCGTGAGCGCTTCATGATGGGAAGGAAGAAAATTGAGTTCTGCCAGCAAGAGGGAGCAGCGATTGTCCTTGAGAATTCGTCGGGAGACGATGGTACGCTCTTCGTCCAAGCGGCGACGGTTGCGCAGCCCGGCAGTACTCCGTTCGACAGGAGAATCAATCCGTACGATGAGACATCGCCGAAGGTCCTCACTCAGATCGTTGTCGCCGCAGAGAATTACAATCGGATTATCCGGATGATTCAGAAGGGGAGCCATGTGAAGCTGGAATTCAAGCTTGACGCCGAGTTTTATGACGACCAGCCCGGAATGAACATCGTCGGCGAAATCCCAGGTTCCGACCTTAAGGATGAAGTGGTCATGATCGGCGGTCATTTCGATTCATGGCACGGAGGTACCGGTGCGACGGATAACGGAACCGGCTCTGCGGTCTGCATCGAAGCGATGCGAATTTTGAAGGCTCTTGATATGAAGCCGCGAAGGACGATCCGGATTGCTCTGTGGGGAGGAGAAGAGGAGGGGCTGCTTGGTTCAAAACAATATGTAATGGCTCATTTTGGAGAAAGGGACACTGCCCAGGGAACGACGTACGGCGAGCTCAAGAAGAAGCCAGACTACGACAAGCTTTATGTCTACTTCAACAATGACAATGGAACGGGAAAGGTCCGCGGGGTCTATATGCAGGGGAATGAAGCGGTCCGCCCTATTTTCAGAGCGTGGCTTGAACCGTTTGCAGACTTGGATGCGTCGACTTTGACACTCGATAATACCGGCGGGACCGATCATCTCTCGTTCGACGCCATCGGGCTGCCCGGTTTTCAATTCATCCAGGACGAAATCGACTACGAAACACGGACACACCATTCCAACATGGATGTGTTCGACCGCGTCCAGGAAGGTGACGTGAAGCAGGCCTCGGTCATTATGGCGGCGTTTGCGTACGACGCTGCGATGCGCGAAGGAAGTTTTCCGCACAAGCCGCTCCCGACGCTCAACGGTCCGCGTTCGCCGTTCTAACGGAGCTTCACTGAGGCTTCAAGGATCAGGAGATGAACCGCTAAGTCGCAAAGGACGCGAAGAAAATTATTGAAGCGGGAAAGAGAAAGAAGCCCTATCTTCACCTTCGCGTTCTTGGCGCCTTTGCGGTTTTCTCTTCTTCCAACCTGCTAGGACTATCGCGGCTATTTATATGAAGAAGATCGTAGTCTTCAGCGGTGCAGGCCTCTCGGCAGAGAGCGGCATTCCGACGTTCCGAGATTCCGGCGGTTTGTGGGAACAACACCGGATCGAAGACGTCGCCTCGCCCGAAGGATGGGAACGCAACAAAGAACTCGTTCTCAATTTTTATCAACAACGGTACCTGAAGAGCCTTCAGTGCCGGCCCAATCCTGCTCACACCGCCATTGCGCAGCTTCAACAATCCTTCGAAGTCATCAACATCACCCAGAACATCGACACGCTGCTTGAACGGGCGGGGGCTCAGAACGTCTGGCACTTGCATGGGCGGATCGACTACCAAAAATGTGAGCTGCACTATTCCATCCCCCCGTACGACGACTCTTCGTTCTCGTGCAATTATCGCGCCCAGATCGCTTCACCGACAAAGCTCGGCGACCTTTGCCCGAAGTGCGGCAGCCAGCTCCGGCCTGATGTTGTCTGGTTCGGCGAAGCGGTCGACATGAGGCAGGAATACCTTGATGAGCAGGTCGAGACAGCGGATATTTTTGTGGGAATTGGAACATCCGCTCAGGTCTATCCGGCAGCCGGTTTGCTTCCGCTCTTCGGCCGCGCCCCGCAGAAATTTTTCATCGACCCGCATCCGGCATACGATAAGCTTGAAGACTATGAAGTGCTCGAAGGTACCGCGAGCGAACAGATGCCCCGATTGGCGGCAATGTTGCTTGTATAGCCGTTCTTTCCAGATGCAATGAGGTGGAAGGCCAAAATGAATCACTACCGTTCCTGGGGAACAGTAGGGTAATGTCTTCATTTCAAGTACACGCCACCCTGAAACGCTTCGATTCAGGGTCTATGAGAGGCCGAATAAGAAAATTTCGGCATGACGTTACATCGATAGATTTCTATGGAGTGAAGTTAAGGCACCATTGAATGGTTGACTTTCACCTTTTTTCCCTTAAATTTCCGTGTAAGGAGATCTGAACTGATCGATTATTGTTAGAGAATTTTGGACACCATACGGCCACGATGCCCGGGATTACAGCGGGGCGTCAATTCTTCTCTAACAATGAAAACCGAATTTCATCCACGAGAAGGAATTCGGTTTTTTTGTATCAGGTGGTATTATGAAACTCGCATGCAAAGCACTCTCGATCATCGTTCTGGGGGCAATTCCTTTCGCTCCGCTCGTTGCCGGCGACACGTATGTGGCTAAGTACGCCGGGGAATTTATGGCCATCGGCGTCGGCGGAAGAGCTCTCGGTCTCGGAGGCGCCTACGTTGCCGCCGCAAATGATGTCACAGCCGGCTATTGGAATCCCGCCGCCCTCGTCCGGATCAATTATCCCGAGTTCTCCCTGATGCACGACGAACAATTCGGCAGTCTGGAGAATTTCGATTACGCCGGAGTCGCCTTTCCCTACGGAACAAACGATACGACGAGCGCCACGACTGTCGATGAGCAGGGGATGAGCAAGCCGGTCCTGAATTATAAAGCTTCGGCCTTCGCCGTAAGCGTCATCCGCCTTGGCATCGACGGGATCCCCGACACGCGCAAGCTTGACACAAACGGGGATGGAATCTATACGGACATTGACGGCCGGCCGGACCTGTCGCAGATAACTTATTTTAACGCGGCTGACTGGGCAGTCTATTTTTCGTATGCAAAACAGCAATCGGAGCATCTGTACTATGGCGCAAACCTGAAGCTCATCCGGCGCGACATCGGTGATTTCCATGCGACGGGCATCGGGTTTGACCTGGGAGCTCTCTACACTCCGACAGAGAATCTCTCTTTTGGTGCGAACGCCCAGGACATAACGACGACGCTGATTGCCTGGAACACCGGTACGAACGAGCTCATTTCTCCCACGCTCAAACTCGGAGCGGCTTATCAGTTCGAGCTGCTGGGCGGACGCGTGGGACCGGTCTTCGACACCGATGTCCGGTTCGAGAACAGAAGATTCTCGGCGATTGCGAATGTGGGTCCGATAAGCCTCGATCCTCACGGCGGCGTCGAATTCGATTACAAGAAAGTCGTCGCGCTCAGGGTCGGATACAACGATGTGAAGAACCTGACGCTCGGAGCCGGCATACATCTCCGGAAGCTTGATATCGATTATTCGTTCGCCAAATTCAACGCCGACGATCAGCTTGGCAATTCCCATCGTATCTCCCTCCGCTTCATTATCCAGGAAGACAAGTACAAACGAGGGGCAGAGTGAGCGGAGGTTCCGCGGCCGCGCGCCGCCCCCGTGCGCTCCTGGCGTATCTTTCCATCATCGTTTGTTTTTCGGCATTGACCGGATCCTGCTCTTCTCCGCCGGAAGCGGTCCGCGATCATCCCGCCCGGACTCCCATTCCCGCCGCTAAAAGAATGTCTCTCCCCGAAGGATGGAGCATGCTCTCCACCGAGAAGAAATCCGTACGGCCCGAAATTCGTCTCGTGCGGGATGAGAACGATGCATCTATGATCATCCGGGAGCTCCGGCCGGTGGCGTTGGCGAAGACGTCGTTGGGCGGCGAGGATCTCTGTGTACTGGGGAATATTTCGATGCAGGGGAAACTCGGCAAAGAAGGGACAGATCGGAAGATCCTCCGGTCACCGACGCTCGTCGGCAATGGGAATCAAACCTGCGTTTACATCTACTCGGAGAATTCGCTGCTGCGCAGGGTTGTGGTGTTCCGAAAAAAATCTGCCATCTACGAGGTTGAACTTTTTCAGGATGTCGACACCCTGTCGTTTGCCAGAGTTGTCGATGCTCAGAGTGCGATCGTGAAGGGGTTGATGGAAGGGGAGTGAGAAGTTAATGTCTGGATTATCATCAGAGGCCCGTGTTCAGTGCGATGCAACATCACTATCGATGGATTCTCGCTATTTCGATAAACGATGTTACTTTCTTTCCGAGAGCTCTTCCCGCTTTCAAGAGACTATGAAAGGCGGGATCCCGTAAAGCGGGACTTTGCTTCTTTCTCTGGCATCAGAGAAAGAAGGGTCCACACGGGTTTGTGCGTCATTAGGATAAGCAAGGCTATTTATTCAGTCCATGTATGACGTTGAATGGATTAGCTATTTTGTTTTCAGGACGAACACGCCGTCCCAATCGCCGGCCGGCGGAGTTGCCTTCAGGACTTTGGACCGCTCGATATACAGTTTTGAAGGGGCGTCCGAAAAATCGATGGCAAGCGCTTTCTCGAACTGCTCGATCGCCTCGCTGAACTGCTTCCGGCGGTACATCGCCAGCCCCTTGTGATATTCTTCGACGGCCGCTATCTTCTGCTCGCTCACACCGTCGCTCTTCCTGCCAAGAAGTTCGAACACCTTGATCGGTTTGGTCTTTCCTTTGACAATCAGCAAGTCAAGCTCGCGGAAGAGAAAATTGTCTTTCACCAGCTCCTGCGTTCGCTCGCTCGCCATGATGTACGTGCCGTATTCTTTGTTCGCCCCCTCGAGCCGTGAACCGAGGTTGACGCTGTCCCCGATGACCGTATAGTCGAACTTCCCGATGCCTCCCATATTGCCGACCACCATATCGCCGGTGTTCAATCCGATGCGGACGTGCACGTTGGGCTTTCCCTCTGCTCTCCACTTTTCGCGGATGCCGACCAGCCGCTCCTGCATCTCCAGCGCGGCCGTACAGGCGTGATAGGCGTTGTTGTCCAACTCGACGGGCGCTCCCCAGAAGGCCATGACGGCGTCTCCCTCGTATTTGTCCAGCGTGCCGTCATTCTTGAAAACGATTTCGGTCATCGCGCTCAGGTATTCATTGAGCACCAGCACGAGTTCCTCGGGGGGAAGTTTTTCCGAAAAGGTGGTGAAGCCGGCGATATCGCTGAAGAGCACGGTGAGTTCTTTCCGCTCGCCGCCGAGCTTGAGTTTTTCAGGATGAGCGATGAGTTCGTTGACAACGTGGGGGTTAAGGTACTGGCTGAACATCCCTTTGATCATCACCTTCTGTTTCCGCTCTGTCAGGTACTGATAGACGGCGCTTCCGACGTAGTTGGCGAAGACGGCGGCGATGGGAGGCACGACGGGTATCAGAAGATTGCGGAACGCGAAACAGTAATCCGCCAGTACGATGATGCCGTACACTTCCGCCCCCACGAAAAGGAGGGCGACGATTTCGAGAATGAACTCGAACTTTGCTTTGATCTGTTTGAGCGCCGAGACGACGAGGAAACTGAGCAATGAAAATGCGACGGTGTAAAGAATTTCCAGGAATGCCGAAGGCCGCACGATGTAATTCTGGTGAATGAGCGTCTGCAAGGCATTGGCATGGAGCTCGACTCCGTACATCAAATTATCGTCCGGGTTGTCCCGGGCGGCAATTGAAACGGGGAAAATGTCTTTCGATTCCGGGAATGCGGGGCCGATGAGAACGATCTTGTCCTTGAATGTATCGGTGTGCAGCAGGCCTACGTCCGGATCGTCAAAGATGTTGATGTCCGTCTTGAGCCTGATCTCTTCGTTCGTCTTGAAGGTTTTGTCGTCCAGGATGTCGGCGATATCGATCTGGGTGAACGTCTTCCCCGAAAGTCCA
The DNA here is from genome assembly GCA_964384415.1 of uncultured Chitinophagaceae bacterium. Taxonomy (GTDB): domain Bacteria; phylum Bacteroidota; class Ignavibacteria; order UBA10030; family UBA8401; genus JAGVPT01. Next base: position 22,574 of record CAYLMV010000044.1, read on the forward strand.
TGGTAATTGATGAGGATCGAGACATCGTCAAATTTCGGAATGAGCCGGTCTCCGAGAGCAAAGTATCTTCCTTCATCCCTGCATACCGTCGTTGAGGGAAGGTGAAGGTACTTGTTCATCAACGCGAAGGCGAACGTGGGGATGTAGGTCTCTCCTGCGGGGTCTTTCGCAAGAGCCTTGTAGCGTCTGTAGATCCCGTCTTCGTCATTGGGGACGTACACCACGCCGACGGAACTGTCCGCCGAGTAAAAAATGCTGTGATAATTCTCGTTCGCCCGCTTGACGGTCGCCTGGTCGTTCCGGATCTCCGTCTTGCCGGCGACGACGACGTTCCTGTACTGTTTGATCGCTTCGCGCAGCTCGTCGTCGTTGGCCGTTCCATGTTCGTCCGGATCTTCGAAGGACAAGTCGATGCCGATCGCGCGGGCGCCTGCCAGGTTGAGGTTGCGGATGGCGCGCGCATAGTAACTTCGCGGATACGGAAAGCGGACGGGCACCGTGGCGTCCGTGTTCTGCGTAAGCGTGACAATGACAACGTTGAGCGAGTCTTTGGAGAACGGGAGGGATCCGCGTTTTGCGAACGCTTTGTCGATGAAGGAAAGTTTCAGCCGGTCAAAGAAGTGGAACTCGAAGACTGCGTCTTGCACGAACACGATCACCAGCAGCGCAATGCCGCAGCTCAGGGCGATCCGGATAAGCCACGGCATGAATCGAGTGGTGAGTGGCTTGGCCATACGCTTCTACAGATTGATCCGATAAATCAGGCTGACGTAAGAATCGTTTTCAACGCCCGAGTTGATCATCAATTGGTATTGGAAGGCGGCGCTTTGATGATCCGTGATGCTGTATTGAAGGCTCGCTTCAAGCACCGTTCGTTTGAAGTCGCCGAACGTCGGCGCAACGGTTCCTGAAATTCTCAAGAAGTCTTTGTAGAGCTTATATCGTCCGTTCAAGGTGATGGTGGTATAATTCAGCGACATCGACGAAGTCACCGTCTTTGCAACGCCGCCGACAGTATCGACAGTGACCTGCGGGATCGTGTTCAGACTCATCGAGTAGCCGACCGACGTCTCAAGCGGAAACGTATGGACGGTATTCACCAGCAGAAATGCATTCAACCCTTTCACATCTTGCTTCTTCGGCGTGTTATCCGTCTTGTTGGAAACATCGAAGCTGAGGGTTGCATTATGTCTCCCCCAGTACGAAAAGTCGTATGTCGACTGGATGAAGTACCGATTCGTGTTGTCGTCGATCGCTTGAGCTGCAGCGTCCGCGATGGGATCGAACGGGCTAATTGGGTTGAGCTCGCCGTTCCTTCCGTACCCGAGGGTGAAATTCGGCATGTTCGACGTCGGGTAATAAGAAACGGAGGAATTGAAGTTTGAGTAGGTCGTCGTGAGAGGAACTTTGCCGGTTGTCGTAAGAATCGTGTCCCTCCCCGATGTGTTATCCTGCAGACGCTCGAAACTTGCTGTCAGGAACACGCTGTTCTCCAGCAGCCGGATCCGGTCAAAGACGTTGAAGCCCTTAACGTCTCTCCGCAACGCCGTTGTTCCGACAGATGTGTAGTCGGCTCCATGATAGAGGTATGTTCCCTTCAGGTAGTTCCCGAAATAATTCATCGCAAGGCCTGTCTCATAGACCAGAGCCGTCAGTCCCGGCGGAAGGGGTTGAAGGTTACCGTTAAGCGTGATGACCTTGGCCAGGTAATTTGTCCCGAATTTCTTCAGGAGATTCTTTGTCGAGCTTGTCAATTTTGAAGTGTCGATACTCGCGTTGGTGAATTGAGGAGCCGAGATATCAACGTTATTGAGGCTGTACGACGTCTGGCCGGTCAGCTCAAAGTGATGATTGTCGAACGCAACAATCATATCCGACCCAACGACGACGTTCTCCTGCGGCTTGACAACCGTGTCTGTGTTGGAATAATCGTCTTTGGAGTGCAAATAGGTGAACCCAAGCTGGAAATTCTCCCCCTTGCCGAAGCTTGGCCGTACCGCCGTGAGGCTCCGTTCGAGGGTCGTGGAAGAGACCCCCGCACTTGTATCCATATCGACCCGGCGCAGGACCTGGCCGCTGGCGTAGTCGACGTTGAATGCTCCCAATAGAAGATCGGCGGTAACCCCGCGCAGACGCCTTCCGTCCATAATCGTCGTCGGGAAAACAGGATACACGTCTCCAAGTCCGAGTTTGGCGTATTTTGCGTCGAGGCCAAGAAAATAACGATCCTGCGGCTGACGCGTGCTCTCTTCTTCCGAGGTCAGAAAAATATTCCCGGTTGTCTTGAGGATGCCGTACGAGGCATTGGCATTTGCCGTGAGCCGGCGGTACGGCGTGACGGCGCCCTTGATGTCTTCGTTTCGTGCCTCTGCCTGCGCATTCCCCGAGTAGTACACCTTTTCCAGTTCGGATTCTGCCTCCGCCTCGGTGACCACGCTGAAGGTTCTCTCGATCGTATGATAAAGAGCGCCGGTCGTGTCGTACACCTGGACGTTGAGTGTGTGGATGCCCGTCGTAAGATTTTTCGGCAGCGCATCAGGCGACACGATCATCAGATCGCCGACCGAAACGGCAAATTTGGAAACGTCGGCCTTGTCGAACAAGACCTTTGTCTTTCTTTGATCCACGCCGCCTTTGGCGTACACAAATGAGATCGAGATATAAAGGTCGGCCGGAGTCAGGTGATCGGATTTGTCGGGGCTGAGGATGAGGATCTCCTGGTCCTTCGGAGACTTGGCCGTAATCGTCACTCTTGTCGGAGTGGCCTGAGGATTCTCATACGGAAAAGTCTCGGAAGTTCCGGACGGAGTCTGCGCCAGGACGTACACCTCCATGAAGGGAGGAGCCACATCCTCTTCGGGAACGACTGCCGACGCGGTGTCTCCCGCGATCTGCATCTCGAGTACTCGAAATTCGGACTGGCCGAACTGGCGGTAGTAGAGAACAACGCGCGCGAGTTCCGTTGACTTTGCCAGCTCCGCTGAAACGCGAAGCGGCGCCCCCTCTTGCGCCTGGCCCGTGTGAATTGCCCTGATGTAGGTGTTGATCTGCGAATCTGCAGTAAGCGGGCAAAAAAGGAGGCTGACGGCGGCAAGACTAAACGTAACAACTAGGAAGGATGCTTTCCTGAGAAGAAAGTCCATGGCTGACCGGGGAAGGTGAACGATTAATGGCGTCAATAAAAAACCGCTTGCAATCTAAAAAATGGAGCAGATAATTGCAAGCGGTTTTTGGTTAAAAGCGGCTGCTGCTAGTAGTCGATAACCATCGTCTTTCGTTTCCCGTTCGGATCAGAGAACTCGATCTTCAGTTCGTTTGAATTCGTGGATTGGACAGGAACGACAATCGGGCTGGCGATGTCTGTCGGATACGTGAGAGAGATTCCGGTCTTCGTTCTGAAGATGACATAGACCTGGACCGACGGGCTGGTGACGTCGCTGCCGGGGATCGTGAACTTCACGCTGCTGCCGGACAGTGTCGCCGGAACCTCCTTGAAGGAGGCCATCGTTGAATTCTTATACGCGAGCGCATAGTACGAAACGATGCCCTTCAGCGTATCGACCGGAACCGACGTCTGGACAAGCTCGACGGTGATCGTGGCATCTTGTCCCTGCGTCACGACGGGAGCGGAGACCGCAAAGCCGACGCTGAATTGTCCGCTCGAGGATGAGCCGCTATTCGCCGTTCCGCCGCCACCGCCGCCTGTGCTCGACGCGTTCTGCAGCTTCTTCAATTCTTCAACCGTTGTTTGTTTTACTTCAATTTTTCCATTTGCATAAGAATGCGCCGTTTGTCCCGCACCGACGCTCACCGATTGATTCGAAATGCTGTTGGTGAACACAACAAGACCCGCGCCAAGGATCAGGACATCCGTGCTGTCGGATCCGTTGATGAGCAATCCTTCCGTTCCGCGGATGGACGCCACAGACGTCGGCGTTGAGAACTCGAATTTTTCGCCTTCTCTTTTCTTAACGTCAAAATCGATCTCTCCGCGGCTCAGATGAACGTTCTTCGAGAACTCCTTATTCGCCGTCAGCTCGCCGCTGATGGTGATTTCGGACTTTTCCTGCAAACGCAGAATAGAATTCTCAATAAACTTTATCACCACGAATGAATTTTCTCCGGTCCTCACCTGGTCGCCGGACATCAAGGCCGTTGAGGGGGCAGCTTTCGCCCAGCTCTTTCCTTCTTTAAGAAACTCGACGGTTCCGATAGGTTTGAAGACAAGCGCAACCGGTTTGTCCGGAGCGTAGAGAGGCCCGGCTTCCGCGGCGCAGAACGACGAGATCACCAGGAGCGCAAGAAAAAGGTACGTTGGTCTCATGAATTCTTCTCCAGAGAGTCAAATAGACTATTGGTCTTCAAATCGCATTGATTTAATGTTGTTCTTGTTCAGATTCAAAAGTACCTGAAGCTCCTGTGCAGAAAGCGAAACGCCGTTCAATGTTATCCGCGAACTATTGATCGTCAGTCTCTGATCCTGAATGATATTCAAGAAATTCTGAAACGAGCCTCCGCTGAAGGTAGACTGAAGAACATTGAGGATCATGTTTCCCTGTGGATCCGCGATGCGGAACAAACGGATCGTGCGAAGGGGATCGATCGCGTAGCCGAACGCCGTCCGGATGCCGTCGAGCACGACAACATACGAATGTCCAGGTTGGAGAGGCCGGGGTCCGGAGAGAATCGTAATTCCAGGACCGCCCCCCGTTCCCCCGGGATACGTGTAAATTGTGAGATTGCCCGATGCCAGCCGGTCGATCTGAACCTGGAGGAACGGATCGGACGCGGAGATAGCATCCTCAAGCGATTGCTGGTCCGGCCTTTTTTCGTAGACGGAAATCTTCACTCCCCGCGTGTCGTTTGTCCACTGGAACTGCGGGAACTGGGACGAATATTCGACGCCGTTGTCCGACGGCATAGTCAATACCGCACTGGTAGGGTTCGTGACCGTGACCGTAAAACGTGGATCGTTGCTCAAGTCGACTATCTGATTGACGGTCTGGCTTCCGACTTTGACGACGGTAAGCACAATCTTCACCTTGTACGTGCCCGAGGGAGCTTTGCCGCCGCCCGTCGCTGACGAGATTTCGTCTTTGAGGCGCTGCTTCATACCCGCGTCGACATTGGAATTAAGGTCGACATCAGTAGAACGTCCGGTCTGTGCGTCGAGGCTGGTAAAAATTCTTCCACTTGGGGGAACCGCAAACGGTTTCCTCGTGTCAGCCGTCACAAGCAGTTTTGCCGGGGGCGGGTCCTCATCGAGCAAGACGTAGGCTTCGATGTGCATGTTAACCCATGCAGTGTCTTTGCCGTGAGACGTAGAAGGAGTGACGTTGATAATGTTCAGAGAAAAACTCGACGGCGAAATATTCTTCACCGTTTCGGTCAGCGGATCCACCAATGCAGTCGCATTAACGATATCGGCTTGTGTAACGGTAGGAACTACCCTGATGTATTGAGCCGTCGCCTTCGGCGAAAAGGCAAGCCCGATACCCAAGAGTAAAACAGTCAATTTCGTTGTTCTCATGCTGCTCTCCCGAAAAGTTGAATGCTGACGTACAATGACAAGTTCAAGATAGCGGAAATCGGATATTGCATGCTGTGTTGAGAGTCACCAGAAAAAAGGGCTAGAAACCGGTAATATCATTATAGATAACGAATGCCATGAAGGTCAGAAGGAGCACAACCCCGGCCTGTTGAACAGTCTGTTGAACCTTGTGTGGAATTGGTTTTCGGAAAATAGCCTCGTAAACCAACATCACGAGGTGGCCTCCGTCGAGGGCGGGGAATGGAAGGATGTTCATGACAGCCAGGCTTATGCTGAGCAGGGCAATAAATCCGAGGAAGCTCATCAGCCCAATCTCTGCCGTTCTCGTTGCCATCTGGGCAATCTTGATCGGTCCGCCGACCGATTTGGAGAACGATGCTTTTCGCTCGACGATGTGCCAGATAGAACTGACGAACAGTTTCGTCGCCCCAAGCACGTCGCTCAATCCTTTCGGAAACGATTCGAAGAGACCGTAATGGACGTGCACGATCGGCCCGACATATCTGCTTTCGATGCTGATGCCGATGAGCCCCTCTGCCGTCGGCATGATGGGCGTAAGGACAAGCTGAGAGTTTCGCATCAATTCAAAATCGATCTTCTTGCCGGCGTTTGCTTTGATGATCCGCGTGACCTGGAATTGATTGATCACTTGTTGATGATCGATCGAAACGATGATGTCTCCCGACTGTACCTTCGCCCCCTCCGCGGGTTTGTTGGGAAGCACATCGACGACGATGGCCTGGGTGTGAGTGGGGAGAAGGCCGAACGAAGCGTCGGAAATATCGGGAACCATTCCGTGCGGAACGGCAATCGTCTGAACTGCGCCGCCCCGTTCTATGTCGACGCTCAGGTCGTCGCCGGCAAAATCGACATACATGGCCGATTGGATCGCGTCCCAGTGTTCAATCTTTTCGCCGTTGATTGCTAAGATATTGTCCCCTTCCCTGAAGCCCGCCTTTTCCGCGCCGCTGGCAGGAACGATGTATCCCACCTCGGTCGTCTGCCGGAAGAGCCCGCCGTTGACATAATTGATTCCCCAGAAAATCGCGATCGCGAGAAAGAGGTTCATCAATACACCGGCGGAAATCACGATCATCCGCTGCCAGATCGGCTTGGACCGGAATTCCCACGGCTCGGGCGGGTGATTGATAAACTCTGTATCGAAGCTCTCGTCCACCATCCCGGCGATTTTTACGTATCCGCCCACCGGTATCCAGGAGACGCAGTAATCGGTCTCGCCGATTTTTTTCCCGAACGCTCTCGGCGGAAATCCGATCGAGAACCGGTCCACGCGCATCCGGCAGGCCTTGGCGGCAATGAAGTGTCCGAACTCGTGAATGAACACGAGGACGCCGATCGTTATCAGAAAGTAGAAGGCGCTATGAACGAATTCCATCGTAGAAATCTCTTCCTCTGTAGATTAATTGCACACACTTGCCGCATACGTGCGCGCCCAACCGTCGGCTTCGATGATCTGAGCAAGCGTCGGGCTGGCTTTCGATACATGATGTTCCATCGTCTGGCAAATGATCTGCGAAATTTGAAGGAACGTGATCTTGCCGTCGAGAAAACGCTTCACGGCCACTTCGTTGGCCGCATTAAGCGCCGCGGGCATCGTTCCCCCCGTCTTCAGCGCGTCGAACCCGAGCCCCAGGCAACGGAAGCGCTCCATATCCGGTTTGAAAAATGTCATTTCGCGAAGCCGGGGAAAATCCACCCGAAGGAACTTCGATGCCGCCCGTTCCGGAAATGTGAGAGCGTATTGAATCGGAATCTTCATATCGGGAACCCCGAGCTGAGCCTTTACCGACCCGTCCACGAATTCCACCATGGAGTGGATGATCGATTGCGGGTGAACGACCACTTCAATCTTTTCTGCGGGGACGCCGAAGAGCCAATGCGCCTCGATCACCTCAAGCCCCTTGTTCATCAACGTGGCAGAATCGATGGTGATTTTGCTCCCCATCTTCCAGTTCGGATGCTTCAACGCCTGCTCGACCGTGACCGACTGCAGTTCCTCTTTCGTGGAATTGAGAAACGGTCCGCCCGACGCCGTAAGAATGATCTTGGAAATATTTTTGCCCGATTCGCCGACGAGGCATTGAAAAATCGCCGAATGTTCGCTGTCGATTGGAACAAGACTGACGCCGTATTGCTTCACCAGGCGCATGATGATCTCGCCGGCGACGACGAGTGTCTCTTTGTTTGCAAGAGCAATGTTCTTCTTCGCCTCAATCGCCCTGATTGTCGGCTTCAGGCCGGCAAATCCCACCAGGGAACTGATGACGACATCCACATCATCCCGCTGCACAACTTCTTCCAGTCCCTCTTCGCCGCTAAGGACCTCGGTCGTTCCGTTGACCCGCTTCTTGCAGGCGGCGGCGAATTCTGGATCCAGAACAACCACGCCTTTCGGCCTGAAGCGTTGCACCTGGTCGCAGAGAGCATCGATGTTGTTGTTGACGGTGAGGTAGGAGGCTTTGAATTGATCCGGAAAGTTGGCAATAACTTCCAAGCTATTCCTGCCTATAGAACCGCTGGAGCCAAGAATAGCAATGTTTGTTTGGCGCGCACCCAATGATCAAAACCATTATTAAACGTTCAAAAATGTAACTAAATGTTGAGCATAAGTCAAGGTAACCAGCGGG
>CAYLMV010000045.1:0-30504 GCA_964384415.1 uncultured Chitinophagaceae bacterium
TGACGGTTTTCCATTGCTGATATTCCTGCTTATTGCGAAACCGGATGACTGGCATTTTCAACCCCGCCAAAATGAAGAGGATGCGTCCATACGAGTCGCCGGCAATTCGCCCCGACGGATGTGGACGCCCCGTCTCTTCGATGAAACGGGCTAATGATTGTTCTCCGCCCGGCCGCCGTTGACGACATTCTCGAAGAGCGTAATCTCCTTGAGCTTTGTCCAATTTCCCCAATTTGTCGGTTGAATCATAGCCCAATCACTGTTGCCGACGTTGATGGATTGCGTTGAGATCAAGCTCAGCGACGTGTCTGCAATGTAGCACTCGGTGCCGGCTTTTCCGGCAGCCCACGTTGGAGTATCGTTTACCTGATCGGACACGAGTGAGAAGAGTTTCAACGAGCCTGATTTTCCCCGCTCACTCGCTGCAATTGCCGTGGCAGCGTAGGTGTAGTTCCGCCTCACACCTATGGCTGTTATTTGCCGGCTGTTGCTCTGATGCATTGTTGCTATCGCTCCGGTTCCCGTCAACACTCCGACTCTGTCTCTTCGAAGGAACGAAATGTTCTGAAGGCCGGTCCAGCCGTTGGCGCCGCGCGCTGGAAGCACGTCATCTTTAAAATAATGTTGAGGATCATCGTCGAATGTGAAAGTAATCAACGGCCTCCATTCCGGGATGACGCGCACGTTGTCAAATTGAACCGTTGTGCCGGCGAGATTCCATCCCATAAGCATGAGCACTGCATAGCAGACGCCGGGGGGAACTGCAAACGTCTGGGACATTGTGAGCCAGGGAGATGGATCTTTCGCATGATTTGAGTAATCGTACGAAGCAGTGGAGACCGGATGCATACCACTATCATACCATTTCAAAATGGAAAAAACCTGGCCGGTAAGCCGCCCTGCAATATTGACGTCGACATCCACCCTGATATTCGTGTTGGGCCTGACCCGCATGATCCTTCCTTTGTCGTTGGCAAAGCCGATCTCTTTTGCTCCGGATGGTGAATTCAACTGAAGGATGGTGCCGCGGGCCGGATCGTCTGTAATGACGGTGTAGTCGTTTCGGTGCATCACATTGGTTGACTCGTGCCAGTACGTCCATCCCTGGCTGCATATCGTGTCGTCGGCCGTTCCGATATCAAATGTGGGATTGTCGATAGGGCCTTGAAGAAAGTTTTCAACGACGTCCGCAGCCTTCCTCTTCCGGATTTGCTGGGCTTCATTTTGAAGCAAACCGAAGCGGCCCGGCTCGCCGGGATACACATAGTCAAAGACAGACCAGATGCCGAGGCCCGCCAGGTGGTGAGGTGTCGGGTTCAGTTGATCATACAACTCGTCGGCAAACACCAGGTGATTCTCAAAAAACTTTGCCTGGTCCGATTCATACGATTGCACATCGCTGATATCGTACCCGAATTCTCCAAAGAACCATTGATAATGATGTTGTGAGGGTTGAAGATCGTCGAGGTTCAGAATTTGCTGAAACTCATATTTCCAGGTGCCGGTATTGTAGTTATGGTACGACATCCAATCGAAATAGACTTCGTCGAGGGGATACTCGGTGTATTTTATTTCCGGAGGACGTTTGTAATGACCGGCGTTGTGCAGCATCTTTTTCAGGTACATCCATGCGTTGGCGCCTCCGGATTGATGGAGTGAAATTGCCAGCTTCAGGTTCGGCCATTTGTGATGCACGTAGTTGCACATCTCAACCATATAAACGTCGGAATAGAATAGTGTCGGATATGAATCGGCGGCGAGCGCACTTGTCGGATCAGCTTCGTTTTCAATCTCAAGGACCTCCACGTTGCCGAGATCAATGTTCCCCAGAACGAAATCGAACCACGCGGCAGCATCCTTGAACCATTTATTCATCGCATCGTACCGCCGGGCCTGCGTCAGTGGCTTCGGTTCTGCTCTATAATAGTAATTGTCCTCCTCCCCTTCGGCGGGCGAGTTCTTCGTTCCGAGTCCATGACCGAGCAGCAGATGAATCCGCATTTTGTTCCTCGTGCAGAACTGAATCATCGAGTCGATATCGTTAATGTAGGCGCGCGATTCTGGGTGGATGAAGACATGCCCGCTGCCGACATCGGTGGAGTCTGCCCAGCCGTGATCGTAATATGGAGGATGCTGGTCGTTGTCATGCGGATCGACAAAATTTCTCGGTATGAAATCGAGCGGGATTCTCACCATGTTAAACCCCAGTTCCCTGGCAGCCCGGATGTAGGAGTAGACTTCCCTCTTTTTTTCGGGATAGGCGTGGTAGTAATTCCACCACGTGGGCGGTTTGAAGTTGTAAAAATTCAGCGCCGCCATTTCTTTCCATGGATATCTGGCCTGTGCGTTCGCTATGAAGCAGATCAGCGTTATTAATGCAATCGATATGACAGTGCGGCGTTTCATTGAGCATTGGAAGTTCGTGCAACCGGCTGAAGCGTATCGTCTCACCTAATATACGTCCGGCGTTGCGATATTGTCCAATGAAGTCACAATAAAATCGTGCGGAAAAAAAGAAGCCCCTGTTTTCACAGGGGCCTTTATTGCGGCTCAAAAATGCAATCAACGGTTGCTATTCCCGCGCTGAGCTAATGGGCGGGCAGGTTACTTCAACAACAACATTTTTCTGACCTGTATGAATTGGTTCGTCGGATCATCGAGAGCTGAGGCTTCGATGCGGTAAAAATAGACGCCTGAGGCGACATTCGCGGTCCAGAGCGCAGTGTGATACCCGGCCTTCATTTCATCGTTTGCCAATTTAGCAATCTCCTGTCCCAGAACGTTGTAGACAATTATCGTCACCCTGCCGTCGTGCGGGAGTGCATATTGAATTGTCGTTGAAGGATTGAATGGATTGGGGAAGTTTTGCTCCAGGGCATAGGTAGTCGGAAGCCGCGAGTTGTCATTCACCGATGTTACGATGGAATTCACTCTTAATCCCCGCGGCAATTTGGCCGCAAAAGAGTATGACGATTGTCTCTTCATATCAATCGTCGTCGTGCCGTCAATCAGCTGTAAATGAATGCTGTCCGGCACCGACGCGGGGACTGACCACGTCAGATTCACAAGGCCTGAGTCTGAAGGAGCCACTGCGAAGTTCCAGTTCAGAGCTGAATTCGGATTGCGAATGTCTGCGTTGAACTTTGCGCCAAGGACGGGCGCCCAGCTTGGATAGTTAAAGTATGATTCTACGAACTTTGCGGCTGGAGGAGCCGGTGCTTTTGGTTCGTCATATTTAGGATCGAAGCCGGCTGTTGCATCCGCCTTTACGCCAAACCGCAGGGTCTGGTCGCTCGTCCCTGCGTAGGAGGCAACAATGCTGACCTGCCAGTCGAGTGGATTGGCGATTTTCGTTTTCTCCGCTGCACTTTGTGCGGGGATTGTGCCTATCGCTGGTGGAATGAACACCAGAGAAACATTGTCTTGAAGAGCGCTGATCCAGTAACCGTTCCACAATGCCAACGTGTCTTGACTGAAATACGAGTTCGGCTGATACGTCTGCAATCCGGCTGCTATCCATCCCGCACTCATCGCATCGCCATAAGTTTTTGTGACCCCCGATTGGCGGACGGTAAGGCTGTCTTTAAGAATTGGAACGGCCAGCGGATTCGATATGATATTCCAGCCTTTTGTAAGAGGGATGCTTATGGAGTCGGTGTACGGTACCCCGGTAACATCCAGCGTGGCATTTGACAAAAGACCGAGCCAATATCCTCTTCCACTTCCGAGGATGGAACTGCGCAAGTATCCGATGGATGAATTGTAATCGAACATGTAGAATTGCTGCGAGAGATCATCTCCAAAGACCGCCGCCGCGGTGGAATCCGCGGGTTTAAGCGGCAATCCTGTCAGGCTCCATCCCGCCGAAAAGGATTTGGCAAGACTGTCGCCTACAATCGTAAAGACACGCGCGCTTGCATTGCTTGCACTATTCCCCATCGAGTCGGTCGCAACGATCTTGACGCTCCCCTGATAACTGAGATACTGGGATGGAACGTTCCAGTTATAGGATGAAAGATTTCCCGGGATCGTCGTCAGATTCGTATATGTCGTGCCGCCGTTTGTCGAAAAGAGCAGCCGGATTGAATCTATCCCGCTCTTGTCGGCGGCAAAATACGACAAGTTGTAGTTCTTTCTCGACCTGATGATTTCTCCCCCGTTCGGCTTAAGAACAAGGACCGAAGGAGCAAGCGAATCACCGATCAGGATTTCAAATTTCCGGAGATTCGTTCCGGCGCCCGACCTGAATGTATAGATCATTGATCCGGGTGTGAGAAATGCGCGGATTCCTCCTGTAACATCACGCAGCAGTGTTTTGATTTTTGGCGGCAAATTTCCATCAGGCACAACCTCGATTGACACTGTCGTATCGAAATTGGTCTTCACTTCAAAGTGCCACCGGACGGTCGTATCGCCGATGGCGCGATCGGCATGTATGTCCTGGGTAAAATTGTCGCCGGTCGCGAGGTTGTATTCAGGATGGGGAAAATAGAGTTGAACATAATTGCCAACCGGCGCGGGCGGTTTGGGAATGTCATAGAGAGAATCGAACCCATCGGTGGCGGAAGAAGCCACGCCGAGGTAATTGTCGCCGTCGATGGCCGCGCCTGCAGCTGCTTTCAATTGGTATCGCCATTTCACGTTTGGCGACAACGGTGAGATTCTGATATCGCCGGCATATGATGAGCCATGAAGCTCATTCGGACCAGGATACAATGGCATGATGCAGTACTGGCCAGCTGTTCCGGTTTTGCTGATTGGAATGATCACGCCTCTGATGTAATCGAGGATGGTGCCGATTGGTGGCGGAGCATACGTTGAGCCCGATATTTTATGTCCCCGCAGTGTGTAATATCCGGAACCATCAAACGTCTGCATCTGATTTCCTTTTGCATCTGCAAAAGTGAACCTTCCGGTGGTCAAGTCGTTGCCAATAACAGTAACATTACGAATAACGACGTACATCCCCTCATATTTTTCTCCGCGGGATGGAAGCGGGGTTGCACCTGTGGCGAAACTATCTACAGTGCATTCTCTCGGGGCCGGTCGGGAGCCAGTGGTGAGTATCTGAATTGGCTGAGGGCTCATAAAGAGCGGGGTCGTCGCGGAATAGGGATAGATTGCCGTCAGACTATTTGGGGCAGGTCCATATTCAAACGCCCGGCCTACAACGCGAATCACCTGGCCGGTATCGACATTTCCAATTCCCGTGCTTTGGGCTGCAGAAGATGTGTCATTGGTAATAACATTCAAGCCGGCAAATATTTGGCCCGTCGTTGTATCCTGGATATACACGTCATAGCGTGCAAGCGTATTGGTGATGATTCTCGGCTTGACGGTTACCACACCAACGACCGCGACAGTATCGGTGTTCCTGGCGGGATAAGCGTCATCAAGCGTAAAACTTGCCAGAGATTGCTGCGTGTCCATCAACAAGAGTGAGTCGAGCGGGACTTCGTTCAACTCTCGTATCGTGTATTGCCGCGGGCCCCCCAAGGGCCAGCCTCCCAGATGATACAATGAGTCAATCTCAGACAACCTGAGCACGCGATTGTAAATTCGCACGTCATCCAATAGGCCCGTGAAGAAGTTAAATGCATATGGAGAAGTCGATCCGGCGACTGCTCCAAGATACATGTTGAGCCCATTATTGATTGCTCCGTCAGCCGTTCCTTGACTCAGTGTTTGCACAACCGAAACCGGTGACCCGTCTACAAAAAGGCCAACAGTGCTATTAGTCCTCGTGAACACAACGTGGTGCCACGCATCGTCTAAGTTCGAACAGTCCCCATATCCCCACCGTCCGTTTTCAGTCAATGGCGCGATCAAATAATCGAGTTTCTTCGCTGGAAATGCAGAATCGTTATACCTCAAAAAGAATACAGCATTATTGGAGCCATAGGAACCAAAAAGCATGGCTGATGATGCTAACGATGAAGGCCTAATCCAAATGGAATATGTCGCATCATTTATTGCTCCGAGGTTCCCTACGTCTATGTAGCTCGTCGATCCATTAAATGCGTACGCCTGCCCTGTATTTCCAAATCTGTCCATCGCCGGGACCGCGTCGTGGCTTACGCCATCGTGACCATTTCCGGTTGCGTCTCTCACATCGCCGTTAAACGGGAAGTAAGCGACAAGGCTAGGGTCGTATCCACCCTCGTGGTAAAGCTGATTGACCTCTGAAGCGGTCAAGACCCGATTGTAAATCCTGATATCGTCCAGATTTCCTATGAAATGGTCGGTCGATACGTCGTATGCATGTCCTATCCCTGTCTTGGTCAGCGTTCCGATGGTTGTCGGGTCATAGCCGTTCATCTTGACTTTTGCCTGAAGCGAGTTATTGACGAATAAGGAGGCGCTGTCGCTGCTCGCATCCATCACGAGACACGCGAAGTTCCAAGTGTTTAGCAACGAGGTCCCGGCGGGTGAGACTGCGCTCCACTGTGCGGTTCCACCATTTTCCATATAGCCGTAGAAATCGCTATTTGTGTACTGCTGTCCAAATTTCAATCGATTACTATTGTCCCTGTATTCCATAAACACAGCGCGATCATTCCCAGCTTGAGCGACATAGTACCACGCACAGATTGTCTGTGAGTGCGTCTGGAAGTTGTTAGGTAATAGCACCTCAGATGTGGAGCCATCGAATTGGTATGCTCCCTCCTGTCTGTTAAACCTATCGGCGGTGGGCGTTAATGATGTTGCAGTTCCATCGTTCCCATTGCCGGAACTATCATTGACTGTTCCATTGAAGGAATACCATGCAACCAAACCTGCAGTCGGTACTTGGGAAAACAAACTTCCCCGCGCCATCAGCAGAAAGAAAGAGACACTCATGAGCAAACGGTAAGTGAACTTCATACATGAGCCTTTCAATTGGATGATGTCATGAGTCGTGTATTATGTTTTGAACGGCAGCTCGATTTCAGCTAGAGCCAATTACTTATTCCGAAATAAATGTCCTTAACAGAACCCACAGCTCTTTTTCTTTGCTGTCGAGAGACGGTACTTCAGAAAGCCGGTGGAGCGAGATTCTTCGCTCGCTTGAGCCGTTGCTCGCCAAGAGTGTGATGGCTTTCGCCTCAAGAGATTCCAATTTTTTCTCAAGCAGACCTGCGGTCCAGCCCGGAAGTTTCCCCAGAAGAATGGTCTGTTGTGCTGCGACGTTGGAGGGAAGTTCGAGATGACGAATCATATTGCTGTTATCGATGGAAAAATGTTTGGCCGCGCCGATGTTCGCACCGGAGCTCCCGCGAAAAAGAAGCGGGGAGCGGCCGGTTTTGCGGCATTCATGAATTTATTTTACATAGGACCTATATACCTTCACATCCTTTATTATTCCGTTAAAAGAAGGGCTGGCGGTTTCTTCTCCGAGCGACAATGGCCGACCGGGTGAGAGAATGGGGCCAGTATAGACGTTTGTTCCTATGAGGCTGTCGTTTACGAACAATTTCATCCCTTTGCTGCCCCATTCAGCGGTAATTGTATCGTCGACATTGTAGGATATGGCGGCGCTGCTCGTGATACCAATAGCCGTTCCAGTTGATTTACTATGAATGACAAATGATGTTTTACCATCTGCTAATAAATAGAGAATACCATCGTCCTGGAAACCGGTATTGTCTTTGGAGAGAATGATTCCCTGCTGTCCTGAAGCAGCATTTATGACGGCTTGCCAAGATCCTTCGGCAAGCTGAAAAGCCGAATCTGCAAAATCGACACTATTGCTGCCGCCGTTAAGATTGAGACCGCCAGTAACCCAGGTGACGCCTGTGCTCAGTTGACCGCTAGATCCGTTGCCGGATATATCACTTGCCTTCTGACCAGTGCCCTCATCTAACGGCCACCAAGCCAGTAATTGAGCAGAGTTATTTGTTTTGAAATAAATACTTTTTACATCTGACAGCCATACTGAATCTGTGCCGCTCGCTTTACTGATGAACATTTTAGTCTGAGAAGAGGCAGTAATTGAAAGAATGAAGAGGAATATTGTTACGAGAACACGTTTCATGGGAGACTCCTTGATTAGAAAGGTCAATTCATTTTATTAGAAGCAGCTTTGTGACAAGTGCATTCTTGTTGAATAGCACTTGACAAAAATATGTTCCGCTTGCGACAGTATTGCCAGAATTATTTCGAGAATCCCAAACGAGCGAATGATTGCCGCTTTGTTTGACTCCATTGGGAAAAGAACGAATCAAACGGCCCTGAATGTCAAAAATATTGATTGTGACTTCGCCGTTTTGGGGAATTGAATATTGAATTGTCGTGCTTGGATTGAACGGATTTGGATAATTCTGATAGAGGGCAAACGATGAGAGAACATTTTGTTTTGTTTGTTCTTCTCGAACGCTGACAGAAACTTCCTTTGAAAAATCAATCGCATGAATGGCAGAAATCGCATATCCTTGAATTGAACCATTCATCATTTCGACAAACATTGAATCAGTTTGCGCGAAACCGATGGAAGCACAACACAGAAATAGAAATGTTGCTGATGATCTCATTGAACCTCCGTTGTTCGTGTGTTGACTATAGTAGGCTGGGTAATTCCGCCTAAAATTCCATAATGTGCCCCTAATAAAACAAAAACCCTCTTCATCGATATCGCGACTCCGAGGGTTGTCCCCTCATTTATCCGCAATTGCTCGCTACTCTGGTATTACTGGCATTTTCACGTCTTTGCTGAAAAATCGGTACAAAAAAAACGCCAACAATCGTTTCGATAAGTTGGCGGCTCTGATTCCCTACAATCCGAGACACTTACTTCATAACAAGGCCTTGGTCGACTTTCGATACCTCCTTTGTCCAGTCTATTCCATTCCAGTAGCGAACGGCGTGCTTTAGTCTATCCATATATGCCGAATCCAGCGTGATCGATGTCTTCCCTCTTGCTCTCAGCCGTTCAACCTCCCGGACGGTTTGATCTTCGTTCTTTACTTCGACGGCATGAAGCTGCTTGTCGAAAACAAACTCAAAGTTCGGTATATATGTCGTGGCGCCGGGAATCGTCGCCTTCGTCACAAATCGCAGCACGTTCTCCGAGGTAGAAAGAAGCAGATCAATGAACGGATGGCTGCGGAAAACGCTGCAAATTTCGTCCAGGTCCAGGCGAACATAATACAATTCCGCGTTGGAAGCGGGGAATCCAAAACCGCGCGTCGCCGAGGATTCCGTTTCCCCGCGAATCTTTGTGGGGTCAAGGACGACGATGGTTGGAATGTTGTCGGCATCTCCACGACCGACATCATTGCTTCCGATAAGGACCAATTCGTCTTTGCCGTCGTTGTTGAGGTCAACGGCATAGGCGCCCCTGAAACCGCCAAAATGCCAGTATTCACCCAGCACTTTTCCGGAAGCATCATATCGAATGACAACCGTTGGAGATCGGCCATTATCCGCGACAACAATAATATTTTTCTCTTTTCCCGCCGCGACGACCGTGGGCGCGTTTGGGTTGAATCGAGCATCGTACTGTCGGTCGCGGAAATGGACGGGGCGAACACCGTATTCGACGTGCGCAAGAACATTCATCTTTCCATCAATAATCCGGAGAGAATTTTCAACGTCGTCATTCGCCATCCGGACGGTTGAGATGACAACGTTGTGGCCTTCTCCCTTAAGATCTGCAACCAGGGAGCTCTTCACCCGCAGGTCTTTGTCGGATTGTTCCGCTCCTTCAAGGTCTCGAGCCGGCATCTCCCAGAGTTTTGTGTTTCCTTTGTTGTAAACCTCTATCAGTCCAGACCCGATATTGTAGTGAACATACGAGGGATTTGTATCTTTGAATAGACTCGTTGCAGAAAAGAGGATGACAAGCGATAGTACACCGATCAGCGCAATCGAGCCGACCGCAGCCGTCATAGGCCGATGAACAATCGCACTCCTTGTTTCTTCCCACCAGGTCGCATGCGTGCTCGGCCTTTTGCTGATAGCCGTGTGATACGAATCCCAAAGGTCCATCTCTCGTTCTGTCCGGACAAGCGCTCGCTCGGGCGCTGCAAACCCGGCCGGTGATTTTCTTAGCTCTTCGTCTATGCTGGAGTAAAGGGACTTGATCCGCAGTTCAAGTTCCCTGCATCCCGCGCAGATGCGAAGGTGCGTCTCAATCGATCGCTTCTGTTCATTCACGGAATGATCGCCGAGAACGTAGAGCTCGATGGTATGTTCGTCCAGATGTTTCATCTATATGTAATGTACTTTCATCTCACGCTGCCGACTGAAAACTGCTCCTTATTCCACAAACTCACTAATAATTCCGCAATCGCAACAACTTCATCCGCGGGCCCAAAATCGATGTTAAGAAATCTGCCTACAGTAGTTCCTCCTGCAGGCGTTTGCGCACCTTGGTCCGGCAAAGCCGCGCCAGGTATTCTATGGTGTTCCGGTGCCGCTTCTGAAATTCACGTGAAGTCAGGCCGGGCATTACTTTCTGCAGCGACTGAAAGAGCGCCGCGTCATGGCCATCGACCCCCATAACAAACTCAAAGACATGGTGTTCAATCGCGGTAAAATAAGCGTCGAACATTCCCTCTTCGATTTTTTTCGTCTGAAGGTATTTTCGGCGTGTTCCCTGCTTTACCTCTTCGCAGACGGAATGCACGGTCCGGCGGGCATCGTCTCTCATCAGTTTTGCTTCGACCGTCGGTTCGGCAGCGTGATCTGACTGCAATCCCCGCGCATAGAGGGCACGGAAGGCAAGGGCGGCGCTGATCAACGGCACGCTTCTCCGGTGCGTTGTCTGTGCACGCAGGAAAATCGCAAGCTTAGAGAGCATCTCCGGAATGTTTTCCGAACCCCTGACCATCGGTCCAAATTCACGGACCAATCCGTCGACGTCAATGGTCGTGCATTCGTCCAGCGGGTCACACTGGATCGGCGTTATCTGCACTTCGTGAAAGCGTTCTGTCTCCTGGAAATTCCTGACGACCTGGATTGAAATCTTGATGTTGCGGAGAATTTTTCCCAGCGTGGGATCGCTCTCCTGATAAATCCTGAAAAGGCCTTGCTGAGTTTTTGATTGAACGATACGGCGAAGATGGGCCAGCAGTTCCTGCTCGCTCAGGCCGCTTGTCGGGAGGCTTTTGAAATAGCTCTGGAGCTGAACAAAATTGCCCGCCTCGTCTTTGCGGAACAGGTCCGCAATGCAGTCGTACGCAATATCGGTACGGCGGAGACCGAGGTATTCCTGATTTGCGCTGCCGTCAACAACGGCATGTTTCAAGGATGCCGCCGCAATCGCATGACACAGCGCAACAACTTCGTTCAACTGCGTTGCTGTTTGTGTATTGGCGAGAAGCGAAAAGAGATTGTCGCGAAGATCCTTTAAGGCAAGGGGCGACGAACCCATGACGGTTATGGCGATTACCGAAAATAGTCTTAAGCGGTTGCTTATGCGGGAGAAGTTTACTGAAATTTTGGAAGGATATCAACGGAAGACAGCGGGGCGGGACCTTTTTGCCGAAGGACTACAGAGTTACAGCAAACATCCCATCTGTCCGCTCCCCACCCGATGCACGGCTCCGAATCCAGACTGCAACCTTCAGACAAACTGAACGCCGGCCGTGCATCATCTATGAGCGAGACCGAAGATATGTTACAATTCCTTTATCTTCTTCGCTGCGATGAAATAATAGACAATAAGTCCAAGGCCACCAAAAATGAGAATCATGCTCGGGAAGATCATCTCCTCAAACCGATACCAGCTGTACAAAATCGTCGCAGCTGTGTAACCCAGCCCGGCAAAGAGCGCCAGCAGACCCCACTTCAGGCTCGACAGAGGGTTGCTTGTGTATGCCTGGCGTTTGTACAATTCCATATAATCGGATGGATTCAGACCCTTGTCGATGATCATATTTCGTTCCCGATGCTTGGAGTCGATGAACTTCCAGCTGATTATTGCAACAACGATAAACAGTGTAATAGGAACCAGTATCCCGATCATAGTCACCTCCTTGTAGTCTTGTTATATGATAATGCTGGAATGTTGGAAGCTTGGAATGTTGGAAGCTTGTAATCTTGTAATCTTGTAATCTTGTAATCTTGCAATCTTGCAATCTTGTAATCTTGTAATCTTGCGATCCTGCAATCCTGCGATCCTGCGATCCTGCGATCCTGCGATCCTGCACTCCTGATTGCCCTTCCCTTGCTTCTTTACTATCTTTGACTAGAAATTCGGGAGCAAGGTTGCACGAAATGAAAATCGTGAGTGCGCAACCCTTACCCCATTTTTGCAGTCTAAGCAAGTATATGCACACTGTGCGAATTTGATGGATGCGCTGCCCGATTATGAGATTATAAGCCGCGTATTAAGCGGACACACCCGCTTATTCTCTGAACTAGTCGATCGACACCAGGATAGGGCGATGTCGCTTGCCATGCGATTGCTCCGGAACCGTGAAGAAGCTGAAGAGGCCGTTCAGGATTCATTTGTGAGGGCTTTTAAGGCGCTGGAGAGGTTTGAAAAGCGCTCGGCTTTTTCGACTTGGCTTTACCGGATCGTCTATAATGTTTGTTCGACTGCGCTCTCAAAACGCGGGGAATTGTTCGAGCAGACATCATTGGAGAAGGACGATGCGGCAATTGAAATTCCGGATTTCAGCGAGATTCCGGATTCCGTGGTGGAGGGAGAAGAACTCAAACAGAATGTGGTTGATGCAATGAACGAACTTCCTCCGATTTACAGCGGCATTGCTACGATGTTTTACCTGTACGACCTAAGCTACGAAGAAATTGTCAAGATCACCGGATCGCCTCTTGGAACCGTCAAGGCACGCTTGTTCCGTGCACGCGCCATGCTGCGCGACGGAATTATCCGGCGAACCGGCTTGAGGGAGCTGGCAGGATGAACCACCCTACATCGGCGGAGCTTTTTGAATTCATGGATCGGCGGCTGGGCGAGAAGCGGGCCGGGGAAATTGCGGCGCATGTTGCTTCTTGCGATCAATGCCGGCGGAGGGTTGCATTGGAGCGCTCGACGCGAAATATTGTCCGCTCCGAATTCCTCGTCAAAGCGCCGGCGGGCTTATCGTCGTCGATCATGGTCAACCTTGGCACGCCGTCGCGAGACTCGCTTGCACTGAGAATTTTGAGCAAGGGGGGCGCCGTCGTCGCAATGTTGATTGTCCTCTCGGTCATCGGATTCGTTATCGCGCAGGTGTCGAATGCGCCGGATAATTCCGAGGCGACCACTTCCCCGGTCACAAAATTTATTTCTCCATTGTCCGATCTTTTTACCACGGGGACGCAAAGCTTCATCGACCGATCCTCGGCGATCTCACAGACAATTGAATCCAAAGCTGCCCCCGAATTCTGGAAAACGTTGTGCTTCGTGATCCTGGCGATTGGAATTCTCGCCGCGGCAGACAGGGTGTTTGGAAAAAGGTTTATCAAACTGAGATCGTGAGGCGGTGTGATCCTGTCTTCGTCGCCCGAATGCCTGGAACAATTCTCCCTCTTCACTTGGGATACACAAAGCCGGTCGCTGCCTCCTTCATTTTGATCGGGCGGACTTCAACCCTCGCCGTTGTTCCAAATTCAAATTCCGGATTCCCCTTCGCGATGTCAACGGCATCGCTCAAATCCGCGGCGCGGATATGATAGTAGCCGACGATGACTTCCTTGCTGTCGCTGAAGGGTCCTTCCTTCCACTCTCCCTTTGAACCGGAGACCATCGTCCCCTCTCTCACCATCGGCTGCGCTGAGATCAGTTTCTCCTCCGATTTTAACTTCCCGATATACACTTCGCATTGCTTCAAGAACTTTTGATGGACCTCGGTCGGCCACTTCGATTGGTGATCGATTTGGTTGCGAATGAGGAGCATGAATTCCTTCACAAAGCCTCCTGAGGATGGTTGGAGTTTATTGTTGTTTGAAGCGA
Organism: uncultured Chitinophagaceae bacterium; assembly: GCA_964384415.1. GTDB lineage: Bacteria > Bacteroidota > Ignavibacteria > UBA10030 > UBA8401 > JAGVPT01. The sequence continues at coordinate 13,883 of CAYLMV010000045.1, forward strand.
ATCGACAACATTTCTGATTTTGTCCAGAGCCGCCGTATCGGTAAACCTCCCATGATCATCAACCCTGCTTCGTGCGCCTTGAAGCAGAAGTTTTGATTGATCCGCGACATTGGCCCCGAGCGTTTGCAGGATTAGCTGGAGGGATTCAAAAGCCTTTTCTCCGCCGGTAGACGCGACAATCATCGCGGCGGGTTTATTGGAGAATAGTGTGGTAGAAACCGTCCAATCGATAGCATTCTTGAACGCTCCCGGAAGGGCGTGAACATATTCCGGTGTGCAGAGGATTACTCCTTCGGAATGTTCAATTGATTTTCGGAAGCGGCGGACCGTTGCAGGGACATCGTCATTGTCCAGATCGGGATTGAAGTGCGGCAGGCCGGCAATGAGCAGGTAGATCTCAATTTCAAGCGTCTCCGAATACAAAGCAGCGATAGCGTTCAGGATAGACTCGCTGGTCGAATGCTTTCGTGTGCTGCCGGAAAGAGCGAGAATCTTCTTTTTTCGCGCAGTTGTTTTTCCGTCGATCATGACAGTAGAACAGATAAGTCCTCCCGACAGTTCTCCCGCCGAGACTCAAATCTATTCTACTAGCAGTCATCTCAATAACGATCATACAATCCAATGCGGTGCTGGCATTCTTACCTCGACTGTCGCAGGACTCTGGGCAGAATGACGGCTTAGGGGGTTTTGATATGACTTTTATCTCTCATCCCCCGGGTTGAATAGATAAGACGAATGCGAAGGGCAACATTGGTGCACGAGAATCAACGGCATCGGCGTGTTGTATTTCATCCCGCCATCATTGCATGGAACGCGGCGGCGCCAACGATTGCAAGGGCGAGCACGAGTTGGCCGGGGTTTTTGTGCAGAGAAGGAAGCCGAACGTGGTGATGCGACGAACTCTTACTTGATGCTTACAATTCAACCTGGGGTAAATCTGGTTTTTTCTATTGTCCGACTCCTGCGAATCGTTCCAGACTGCTTTTCGTCTTGCTCAGCCAGGACCATAAATAGCCGTAGGCCGCTATTGCTGCGAAACAGCCCATCGGCATAAGGAAACTGACGGACATATTGTAGACATCACCAAGATAACCCATCAACTTGGGCATGATGGCGCCGCCGATGATAGCCATGACGATGAAACCCGACGCCTTTTTCGCTTCCGTGCCGAGACCGTAGATTCCCAGTGCGAAGATCGTTGGAAACATGATCGACATGAACAAGAAACTGAGAAAAACAGCCGCGACCGATATCCAGCCCAGCTTTGCCGCAACAATTGCGCAGAGCAGCACATTGACAAGCGCGTATGTTCCGAGCACTCGATGCGGTTTCAACTTTCTAAGAATCCCTGCGCCGGTTGCCCGCCCGAGAAGGAAGAGGGGAAAACCAACAGTCCCGAGGAGAAAGGTCGCCCCCTTCTCGTTGATGAAGTACCCGCCCCCGCGCAAACCCACTCGGCCATTGAAGAGCCAGCTGTCTGCTACCCCTCCTGGAATCGAAGGAATTTCCTCAATCGCATAATTGATGAAGAAACTGAAAATGCCCGCCTGTGCAGCGACATAGAGAAACTGCGCGATGACGGCGCCGGTAAAATGAGGGTGCGACCAGACGGAACGTTTCTGATCGACGGCCGCCGAATCACTCAAATGGTATTCATCTTCTGTATTCAAATCCGGAACATTGGCAAAGTAAAAAACCGCCGCCATGAGAAGAACAATGCAGGCCACCGCCAGGTATGGAATGTAAAGTTGTGTTTGCGCAACTTCGGCTCCGCCGGAAGAATAAAAGAATGCACCGCCGATGATCGGACCGAGGATCCAACCGACACCGTTGAACGATTGTGCAACGTTGATGCGTGTTGCCGCGAATTGGCGGTGGCCGAGAACCGTTGTATACGGATTTGCCACGGTCTCCAGAACTGTCAGTCCCATGGCGATGACACATACTCCAAGAAGAAATGCCCAGAATGCCGCGATGTGCGTGGCCGGAATAAACCAGAAGCCTCCCACGGACACCAACAACAATCCCGCGATGATCCCCCCCTTATAACCCAGCTTGCGGGCGAGCCAGCTCGCCGGCAGCGCCATCACGAGGTACCCCACATAATGCGCAAACTGAACCCACGCCGATTGCGCTTTGGAAAGATGCAAAAGATCCTGGAAATGTTTATCCATCACGTCGATCATGCCGTTGCACGTTCCCCACAACAAAAAGAGCGTGCTGACAAGCGCAAACGTCGCGAAGTAATTCTTACCGTCCTCAGTTCTGAAAATCTTGGATATACTCATGACAAATTCCTTCGTCAATGAACGCATGACCGCGAAGCATCTCGATCGCAGACAACGCGACAAATGCTTTTCGTGCACAACGCTACGGACTCTTTCTTCTGATCTTAATCTTCATCGCCCCCCTCATTGGCTTGTCCGTCACAAATATGAGGTACCCGCCTCCGCCCGCGCCGGATAATTTCCAGCCAAGAGCTGTCTTTGTGTATTTATTGATGGTTGAAAATGTGTTTGGAGAAACCATGTTCGGGAACATTTTGATCTGTGCCTGAAAGGATCCTCTGAAGTGTTCGCCAAACTCCCTGAGGTTCCTCTTCACAACAGCTTCCCAGCACTTTTCAGCGGCGTCTTTGAGGGCTTCAGCGTTCTCGCGATTTATTTCAGTGTCTTCGAGCACGTCATAAGTGGACTCGCGCGGCCCGAGAGTGATGAGAGACAGATGTTCTTCAATCCATGAAAGGATGTCTTCGTCGTGCACTGATGTAATGTGCGCCGGCCAGTACCCTCCGTCGTACTCAATTTTGTTCAAACCCGGCATCACGATACCGATGGAATCCTGGGATCCGGCAAAGACTTTTGTTCCGGGCGGGTTTTCGTATCGGAAGAGAATCTTGGCAAGCTGTTCTTTGTCTCCGGCCGGGACATCGGAATGCCAGAGTTCAATCGCCTTTTTTCTGGTGCTCGTGGCCATTCCGCTTCGTTCATTGAACTCAACGGTCGGCTCTATTGAAATGGTGATGACCGGACCCTGCGCATACTTTCCGACATACGGCTGATCCAGCCATCCGCCGGCGAGATCAATTCTGTATGGCATGGTACATTCGTCTCTCAGAGATGTTGTAGAGCGGATCGGCAGCATGCCTTGCGGAATCCGTTTGAGCACGACATACTGGATTCCGCGTTCCCGGCACAACTCTTCCTTCGCGGGCGTGTTTCCATCTTCGTTCACGATGAAGATGTCCGGTTTGACGCTCTCGATTTCTTTCAGAAAATCCATGATCCCCGAGCCGGAATTAATGATGCATTTCTTTACGCTGGCAAGTGCTTCAATCATGTATCGTCTCTCGTCCTGATTGTTCACCGGATAGCGGCCTTTAAGCTGAGAGACGGTCTCATCCGAACCGAGGCCGACATACACATCTCCATACTGGGCCGCTTCCCGAAAAAACGCGATGTGGCCGCTGTGAAGCATGTCAAAGCAGCCTGTTACAAAAACCTTTTTCGTCTTGCTCATAGATACGCTGTTGTATTTTCAGCTGCGGAGAAAGAAGCGGTTCGTTCAATTCGACCCGATCGTTGCGCGAAGCGCTTGCTTCAGATATGCCATTTGTTGAAGAGTATAATCGGAGGTTTTTTCGCCCCTGGAAAAAGAGGGGCTGAGCATTTATAGAAGCGCTACTTCTGCCGTTTTTTTACTTGTTCCTCCACCCAGGGATATGTCAGGCGAATGCCCTCTTCGAGATAGACGTTTGCTTTCCATCCGAGAGAATAGATGCGCTCGTTGGAGAAATTTCTGGATTGAACGCCGACGGGGCCCTCAACGTGTTTAATCGCTATCTTCTTCCCCGCGATCCTCGCCACCGTGTTTGCCAACTCATCGACGGTGACGTATTGCGGACAGCCAATGTTGACTGCGCCGTGCAAATCCGAGTGCATCAGGCGAAAGATCCCCTCCGCCATGTCGCTGACATATGTATACGAGCGGACGGCGGATCCATCACCCCACACCTCGATTGTTCCTTCATCATGAGCCTCGGCCACTTTTCGGCACATCGCAGCGGGGGCTTTCTCGCGGCCTCCAACCCAGGTGCCTTCCGGGCCGTAACAATTCTGGAATCGTGCGATGCGCACCTGCATGCCATAGCGGCGTTCATACGCCTGGGCGATTCTTTCGGAATAAAGCTTCTCCCATCCGTATTCGTTGTCCGGATGCGCCGGAATCGCGTCGGCCTCCTTCATCTCCGGTTCGCCGTGTTTCATATCCCGATAAACACAAACAGAGGAGGAGAAAAAATAGCGTTGGATGCCCATCCGTGCAGCGAGATCGGTCATATAAATATTGATGAGAGCGCTGTTGTGCATTATTTCCGTCTCCGCCGAATGAATGAATCCCATTCCTCCCATATCGGCGGCGAGCTGGTAGACTTCATCAAACGAATCATTGTCGATCGTGAGCGCCCGGCGGCAATTTTCTTCATTGCGAAGATCAAGCAAGAGAAACTCGTTCGCTGCGTCCGGCGACCATTCGTGTCGTTTGATATCTACTCCGCGCACCCAGTAACCTTCTTTTCGAAGTTTCTTGACGAGATGACACGCGATGAATCCACCGGCGCCGCAGACTAAAGCTTTTTTCATTGCATCCTCATGATTAATGGACTTTTTCTTTTTGATCTGCCATCATAAGACCGAAGCACCACAAAGTAGAGCTTTTTCTGCTGTGGATCAACGACGGCAGCAATGAGAGGAGATAAAAGTGCGGAGGAAGCAGCGGTCTTGCAGGCCAGGGGGACGTCAGCATGACGATTTACTTAGATTCGGTTTCTTCAGACTTTAGCATCCGACCCCTTGCATTGACTTTGCCCGGCATCTTGGCTAAGTTTGCTCTGAATACTGCCGGCCAAAACGATCGACGCCCCCTAATGGTCGAAGAAGGATCGTTCCTGATAGCGGGCGGAAAAATTTCAAGAATAAGGCTAGGGAAATTTATGGCCAGACATACGACAAAGAGCAAAAAGGAACAATCAGCTTCACGGATATTTGACACTGTCTACGCATTCCGGTCCGCGCGTGTTCTTCTTACATCATTCGAACTCGGCATCTTTACGGCGATCGGCGACAGTCCAAAAAAGTCCGGGGAGATTGCAGGGGCACTTGGGACATCCGAGCGTGCAACGGACAGGTTGATGAATGCTCTCTGCGGGATGGGATTCCTAAAGAAAAAAGGAAGCATGTTCCTCAACACGCCGCTCACGGCCAGATATCTTGTGAAAGGTAAGCCAGACTATCTGGCCGGCTTGATGCATCAGGTTGCGCTCTGGAAGACGTGGAGTACGCTTACCCAGGCGGTACGCGAAGGATCACCGGTCACTACCCGCGGTGAGATCGGCGATCGGGGAGACGAGTGGCTCGAAGCTTTTATAGAAGCGATGCACATGCGGGCACGCGGACAAGCAGACATAGTGGCAGGGTTAATCAATCTCCGCGGTGTAAAAAGAGTCCTCGATGTCGGCGGCGGATCCGGAGCTTTCGCAATGGCTTTCGTGAGAGCAAGAAAGGACATCCACGCGGTCGTTTTCGACCTGCCCCAGGTGACTCCTCTAACGCGCAAATTCCTCGAAAAGGAAGGTTTGAGCAACAGCATCGAGACCGTGAATGGAAACTATGAAACCGATTCTCTTGGGAGCGGATTCGACATCGTCTTCCTCTCTGCGATCATCCATAGCAATTCTGTCGATGTGAACCGGCTGCTGTTCAAAAAAGCAAACGATGCGCTCATCCCGGGAGGGCGCCTTGTTGTGCTGGATCACGTCATGAACGAGGATCGGACGGCTCCGCTTGCCGGCGCCTTCTTCTCGCTCAATATGCTTGTAGGAACAAAAGCCGGCGACACATACACCGAGTCAGAGATACGGGAATGGATGACCGAGACCGGGTTCAAAGACATCCGAAGGAAGCGCACTCCATTTGGCACGGAACTAATGATCGGAAAGAAGAAAATAACACGTTGAGGATTTCGCCGGCCTCTCTCGTGGTTTCCATCTTCAGATGTATGAAAGTACTACTAAACTTTTTGAAGAAAGTAATATGGAATCGAAGAAAGATACAATAACATCGATGGCCGGAAAGCGGGTCATCATTACGGGACCAACCTCCGGTTTCGGAAAAGAAATTGCCGTTCAGCTTGCAATGAACGGGGCGGAAATCGTGCTTGCATGCCGCGACGTCCAGCGGGGCGAGCAGACGGCGGCTGAAATCGGGCGCCGCACCGGTACGACGAAATGCGTCGTCATGCATATCGACACATCCAGTCAACAGTCGATCCATGAATTTGCAAGGGAGTTCCGCAAAAGGTACGCGCGCCTCGATGTTCTTGTCAACAATGCGGGCATCAATCGGTCAATGCGGCAAATGAGTGTGGACGGCATAGAACTTACGTTTGCCACAAACGTGCTCGGTTACTTTATTTTAACACGAGACTTATTCGATCTTCTTCGGGCGAGCGCGCCGTCACGGATCGTAAACGTGGCTTCTACTTTCGCAAGCGAGCTTGATCTCACCGACCTCCAATTTGAGCGCCGGATCTATGAAGGGCGGAAGGCGTATGCGCAGTCAAAGGCCTGCAACCGAATGCTTACCTGGGCCTTCGCACGACGGCTCGCCGGAAGCGGTGTCACAGCCAACGCCATGGCGCCCGGCCTCGTCGTGAAAACGGGGCTCTATCGGGACACAAGCTTCCGCATTCGTTTGATACTGCGCTTTGTGAGCCTTCTTTTTGGGCGAAGTGTTTCTCAAGGGGCCGATACGGCCGTCTGGCTGGCGAGCAGTTCAGACGTTGAGGGAGTGAACGGCAAATTCTTTGATCAGAGGCAGGAAGTATCCTGCAACTTCAGGAATGATGAGGCCGAAGAAAAGCTGTGGAGGATCTGCGAAGGATTGACCAAATCAATCTGAAACGCCTTTCGGCAATTGGATGTGTATTGCCGGTTATTTCTAAGAAGAGATCCAGCTGCGAAAGAAAATAGAGACTGTATTCTGGTCTCCTTCGGTCTTTTTGAAGGACTCCTAAACCTCTAAGAAACCTTCGCAGGAAAAGGTGTCCCTCTCCTGCGAATACAATTGTTCCCCTTTTCTCCCTCAGTTCTTCTTCCCAGGTCCTTCTCGTCTTATGTTTTTCTCTTTCAATGCCTGGATATATTCTCCAAACCATGCACTGAGAGTGGCGATCGCAATGATCGCTATAATCCAATACGGCGTCCTGAACTCGAGCCCCCCGCCCCACACTTTCTCGATTGCGGCCAATAATACAATAGAATAGACCGCACTCGCAATGGTTGCTTCCCAGATCGTTACTCCCTTCGATTTATACCCTATCATGAAACCTATCACCGCCATCCCGCCAAAGATCCACACGGAATAAATTACGTTCATTGCCGGTGAAATAACGCGCAGCATGTAAATGATGTGGGACGGCAGCAGATGAAACGAGACAAAGAAGCAGAAACCCAATCCGATCCAGCGCCAATCGAGCTTAAAGATCTTTGAATAAGGAATTGTTTCCATAAAAATTTCCCTTCCTTCGATGAACGGCTATTCAAGACAGGAATTTCATCGTTGCCAATTAATTGATTTTAGCCGGGATGACGGCACCAGGCGATATGTGCATCGTATACTCCGGAAAACTGCCGTCACTCAGCGCAACTTTTCCGATCCCCTCGCATATCAATGTCGTGTCGTTAACAATCTGAACAACAGAAAACGTACCGGCATCGGTAGAACCCGGCATTCCAAGTTCCCGAAGTGTGACTGGAGTCGTCCCGACCGGATCTAGCCGCGACCGATATGATTTCTCTCCGCCGCCCGCTCTTTTGGGAAGACAATAGTATTCATTGGCCTTATGCCCAATCCTCGATAGCTGGGCGATCACAGCAGAGCGGTTTTGATCCATCGTGTTGTCCAGCACGATCACGTGATAGATATTGGGACTGACAAAGGCAGAAGAAATATTTCCCAGGATGAGGTAGACGATAAGCACTCCCGAGAGACCAAACAAGAATTTCGCCGGGAGATGGCGTTTGGGCTTCTCTCCGATCGCCATTTGTTGAGATTTCTTTTGAAATAAATAACGCCAGCTGCAAAGAAAACAAACCGGAAGAATGACAAATTCCAACAACAAGGAGAGAAGAAATGACGGTCTTGTCTGCAGAATCACATCCTCCAATGGGAAACCCTGGAATTCTTCAATACCATATTCCACCATGATACCGGAGGCAATAAACTGAGGCGGCGCCAGAAATACTTTGGTATCCCGAAATGGCGAATAATAAGGAGCGGTGCCGAAAACCAGGAGCAATGTTGCGCACGTAGTGATTATCAAGCCCCGGGTGAACAATGGGGAGAACTCGCTGATGCGTGGAGCTCCCTGAGATTCAGTTTTCTCGTTCATAGTGAACTCCTTTCTCCCGCAATTCTGCTCTGAATTGCAGCCGTCCTATCCGACCGTTGTAGTTTGCGTAGCTCAAATCTTTTCCCCGCGCAACGGTGTCAACCATAATAAGCGTGACAAGCGAATCGGAGACATTATCAAGAGCCGAAAGGATGAACTCATCACCCTGAAATCTATATACTTTGTCATGGATTCTCTCTTTGTTGACAGCGAGGAATATTTTTCCGATAGGTAGCTTCGCCGGCGCACGTTGCTCATAGTATTTCCGGAGAGACGGATACATCGCATCGTACGCCGCAGACTCCATGATCTCCTCTCCTATGACGGTTCGTATTGTCCCGAGGATAGTTCTTTGGTAATGAGTCATGTCATACATCGCCTTCCAGGAGACAAACGACGCAAGGACCGTGACCGCAACAATGGCACCCGAGAGTAATTTTACTCTCGTTGTAAATGGTGTCGTGAGAATAACAAACAAGAACAAGAGCATTACAAAAATTGTCCCTCCTATTCCGGCTGCGACGGCGCCCGGCCAGGGATCCATTGGCACGTGAAACATCAGAAAAGGCCCAACGACCATCACTGATCCGATGAGAAACCATACGATAGGCATATTCACCTCGCTCTATTGGTAAGTAAAAACCGGAGGCAGGTATTTCTGAGTATGTTTGTTAGAAAATATTGTGATCACTCCTGCTGAGAAAATTCTTTTGGCGAGTTCAGGAGGGATATGTTTTTGAAGAAGATTGGCGCGGTCCGTTTCAGGGGCGGATACACCGGGAGTGTCTGCAATCGGTGTACCGCATTCAGAACAGAATTTTGCAGAGTCCAAAACTTCTGCGGAGCAATAAGGGCATTTCATCTGTGTGATCCCTGGGTGAATGATCGCCAGTATTTGGCTTCGCGGCGTATTGCATGGCACACACTCGATTTCGTCTCTTTCTTAAAACAGAAAAGCCTCTTTCATCGCATTCGCGAATCCAGAGGCTTCTCCAAAATCATTTTCACAACCTCGTCCTCCCCGGACTCGGTCAGTATGTCGGCGTAATGTTACTTTTATAAACGACCAATGTCAAGACGCTTTGAGTTGCTGGTTGCAGGGTCGTTGGCTGGATTCAACGCTGGGAAATCGGCGCATTCATCGGTTCGTAGGCCATCGCATGTAAGAAAAGGATCCGTTTCCCTGTGGGAGGATGGGTGGCAAACAAATTAGCAAAAAGACCCTCTTTGGTTTTCACGGGTTTGTTCACGGGGTCGATGATGCAAAGATGAGATACGTTGCGTTTGAGCGTCGAGTCTGGTTCCGCTGCCGATTCAATTTTTGCCAGAGCCTTTGCCAGCCCTAATGGATTGCGCGTAAGCTCTGCCCCCGACGCATCGGCTAAATATTCCCGATGGCGTGAAGCGAGAGCCACCAACACCCGTGCAATGACCGGCGCTGCCAGCAATGCTGCGACCCATACGATCGTGAGAATCAGGCGAAACGCTCCGCGAATTCCCGACAGGTTCGCTTTTGGAATTCCGCTGAACATGGTATACCGGCGCGCTCCGTCCGAAAAGAGCATGACGGAACCAAACAGTGCGGTGAGCACAGTTTTCAGGCGAATATCATAGTTCTTGATGTGACTCACCTCGTGCGCGATGACGCCCTGAAGTTCGTCCCGGTCCAACAAATCGAGCAATCCCTGCGTTACTACAATGCTGGCATGTTTGGGACTCCTTCCGATCGCAAAGGCGTTCGGAGCGTTGTCCTGAAGAACATAAACGTCGGGCCGGGGAATGCCGGCCGCGAGCTTCATCTCGTCGACAATGTCCAGTAGCTGACGGTCGCACTCGTTCGAAGGATCGGCCGACGCAACCCCGAGGGAATGAAGAATGGAATCGGCCCCCCAGTGAAGGGTCGAAAGAGCGACGACAGCGCCGATCAAAACCGCCGCAGCGGTGCCAATGCGAAATGTATTTTCAAAATGGAACAGTTGAATCTCCACCGGCGGTGTTTCCCACACAGCCATCTCAAATAGAATGATCATGCACACGATCACGAACTTAAACAACCAGAGATATACTTTCAGATTTTCTGCCTCTATAGGGAGGTCGAAATCCCTTTCCGCATCCGGCGCAAAGAAGGCGAAGCGGCGGCTTATTCCATTGATGAACTTAATCAACAGTGAACCGGCCAGATAAATAATGACGGGAACCCCAATAGTTTGAATCGCTCCCCCTTTTGCTATGAGGTAATCAAAGCCGGCTCCCAGCAATCCGAGCAGCGCTATAAAGACGAAGATGATGAGAGTCGTCCATCGCTTGTTCCAGGCTTCCTGTTCGTAGATATTGTGAGACTCCTGGAGGAGATTCATGGCGGGATAAAGTGAGAAGTTGATGCGGGGCAGCATCGCCGACCGCCGGCTTCGTCAGCTCGCCGAATTCCGGATGCGTGATCCCTCGTTCCCCAAAGCCCGTCCCCGGTTTACGAGCGAGCGCGCTATCTAATTTTGATCATCACAGAATTCCCCCTCCAAAAGCAGGCTTACTTCAACAGCAGCAGTTTCTTCGTCTCGATGAATGAGCCTGCCTGCAGACGATAAAAATATACGCCGCTCGACATGGTTGCCGCATTCCACTGGCGGGTGTAAGTTCCTGCCTGCAATTCTCCAGATACAATCGTTGACACTTCTCTTCCCAACAGGTCAAAGATTTTCAGCGATACGAGAGACCGGGATGGAAGCTCGAATGCAATCGTTGTGCTCGGGTTAAATGGATTCGGATAATTCTGCCGCAATGCGAATGTGAGAGGCGCATTATTATTAACGACCGGCACCGCCGTCACCACTTCCTTCCAACTCGCCGATACGACGTCAATGAACGCGTAGGGAACGTCGGATGAAGGATCGGTCACGCTCCCTGCGTTTCCAACGTTCGTCACGTCGCTATACGCTCCTTGCTCCGTCAAATAGGAGGTGTAAACATAGAACCGCGTTGTTGAACTGATGCTGCTTAATTCTGTCCACCATTTGGGCGCAGTAAGGATCAGCGTATTCTTGTCCGACGCATCGGTCCGGACGGAGACGTCATCATGGCGCCAATATCCCATATTCGTCGCGTCCCATGCCAGCAGTTCATGATAGGTGCCGTCAACGACTGTCGATTGGAATGCCGGGTCGCCCGGGCTTTTATAGTGAATCAATGCGAGTTCAATTTCGCACCCGTTTGGACCTGTATTGATGTTTCCATCCGCATCAAAACGCATCCCCCACCAATAATCGACGTTGTTGTCGGCGACATAACTTTGGCTGAACATCAGCGTGTCGGGGAGGTTTGCCAATCGGATTTTGACGACTACGCTGTCGCCTGCATCGATCCTGTGAAGGCTGAAATTTATGTTTGGCGTGTTTTGTCCATCCGTCACTGTCACCTTGTCGGCCAACAGCTGGGAAGTTTTGTGGTCGAACCATTGGGGGACGTAGTCATATGCCGATGTCGCGACGTAATATTTGCCGGAGCTAAGATTCGGCACCGAATAATTGCCTTGCGAGCCTGCACTCGCGCCGGCAACATAGTTCCCCATAGAATCTTGAACGGTGACTTCAACGTAGGCTTGAACCGGCAGCCCCGCATCATCAAGAACGAGTCCGGAGATCGAGCCGGCCAACGGCAAAATGAAATCGATGCCGGTTCGCTGTTCTTCCGATTGGAGCACGATGAACGTGGCGGAGTCGGATGTAGAAACATTGTTGTACCAACGCGTTCCATATCCGTACTCACTTGCCTTCAGATACAATTTTTGGCCCGGAACCAACCGAGAGAGGGCGTAGTAGCCGGTCTGATCCGCCTCACCATAATCAATAGTATTGAATGCACTGTCGAGAACCGCCACTTCGGCATACGATATTCCCGCATTGTTTTTATCTTTCACCGTCCCCACGATTGAAGAACCCAGAGTAAGAATGAAATTGATGTTCGGAGTATCTTTGTTGATAACGACGCTGACTGCCGCGGCATTGGTGTATGAGGTTGCACCGTTATACCACTGCTCTAGGTAGAGGTCCCCAAATGCTTCAACATAGAACTTGCCAGTGCCGAGGCCTGTCGCGCGGTAATAGCCAGAATCGTCGGTAAGCACGTATGAATCATAATTGAACAAAGTATCGTACGCTACGATTTCAACGCCGGGTACCGGCCGGCCCAATTTGTCCACGACCTTTCCGGAGATAGAACCGCCGTGTGAAAGAACGAAATTGATGTTGGGAGTGTCAAAACCATCGGTCACACTGATGATGGCCGCGCCGTTAGCCGCAGCTGCGTTCTTGTACCATTGTATCATGTACCCATTGGCGGATGCTACCGCCTTAAATTTATTCGTGGTCAATCCTCCCGCAACGTACTTTCCTTGTTGATCGGAATAGGCCTCACTCCAGGTTGAGTATCCTGAACTATCCGTCGCATAAACTTCTGCGTTAACAATGGAGTTTCCGTCTTCATCCTGCACACTTCCTGAAATACTCCCGCTCCGGAGCAGCGTGAAGTTTTCTGTCACTATCGCGCCAGCGACGATGACATTGCTGCTGTAGGAGTAGTACGGAGTGGCCTCTATCGTCAAATAATAATTGCCGTCCGGCAAACTCACGTGATAGAAACCGGTGTCGTTCGATGTCGTCGACTTGTAGTTTCCGGATCCGGATGCCGATATCGACGCACCAGAAATTGGGCTGCCGGTCTTGACGTCCGTAATTCTTCCTTGCAGACCTCCCGTGATCTTTTTGATTTCAAAATTCACATTTGTTGTACCTGGTGATATTGCATTGGCATTAGACGGGAGAACATAGTATCCATTGACACCCGATTCTGCGCCCACATAATAGAGTTCGGTCCCCGTCGACGGCTTATAGACTTGCAGGGTGTACGCTCCGTTTGCCGCTGAGACGGCGTAGTTAAAAAGACTGTCGACGCCGCTGGCCTCTACGTTGATCCCTCCAACGCCTGAACCGTTCGCCTCAACTGTCCCCGAAATAGAGCTGTTTGCTATTGTGAAGGGGAGATCTTTCTCAACAGTAGAATTGGAAGCTACAAAAACCTCGTGATCCGAATTGCCGTTCTCCATGTAGGCTGTCGTTCCGGGAACTTCCGTATACACATACCATTGCCCCGGCGACACCCCCACTTTGTAAAAGCCTGTTGAATCCGTATTCGCGATGACATAGAAAGAACTTCCGCTCGTCTCCACGCGCGCATTCTTAACGGCTGCCCCCGTTTGGTCCTTTGCGTATCCCTTTATGAACGATGTCGCCAATGAATAATTGAGGTTTACCAGCGTTGTGTCCGAAATGAAGCTGATGGTTTTGGCGGCTGGAGGTGTGTATCCGTTTGACACTCCCTCGACATCAACGAGCTGGAGCGCTGCCCGGCTGTTCGTCTGACGGTCAACGTAGAACGAAAACTTTCCAAGAGAATCAGAGAAGAAGAAAAGTTCACCCGGGCCTTCAGCGACGATACAGACGATAAAGGGCATTGGCGGATTGATCGCCCCTAACACGATCGCCGAGGTCGGGCGTTGGCGCACGGTCACCGTCGCGGTGGAGATGGATTGATAGTCATCCACTTCGAAGATGAGCGTAGAGACCAATGCATTGAGGATGTCCGACTCGCTGAATTGGACTCGATAGACTCCATCGGCTGGATTCATGTCGTTGTCGTCGTTGTCCAGCATGAGCAAGCTGCCTTCGAGCAGGAAGTCCCCATCGCTGACAATTCCGTTGTTATCGGCATCGACGTAGATGTTCAGGAGTGCGGAAATATTTCCGGGGGCAAACGAAAATGAAAGCGTCAGCTGATCGCCGACGAAAATCGTATCGTTCGACTTGCCGTTGATCTGAACGTTGGACGCCATCGGACGAGCGGCCCGCATTCCCATTGACGGCGGCGTTTGCGAGGGCGCCTGGACGAATCGGGTCGGCTTTCCGAATAATTTCGCTTTTCTCCTTTGCTGCAGCGCTGCCATGCGCTTTGTGACGTGCTCGCGCCGGAATTTTTGCATCGATGCGTGCAGGCTTCCTGCACGAGTCCGCTCCCGTGCGATTTTCTTGAGCGTTTGTATCTGGCGGTCATACCGGCGCGGGTCAAATTTTGACGCGGCCGGCGTTTTTGTGTTTGAAATTTTTCCTCCCTCCGGATGCTGTCCATTCATGAGGAGGTTTCCGTTCAGCACCGATACGCTTCCCTTCTGGTCATTACTTTTCTTTTGCCCGGCAACGCTGCCGGAGCTGGCGAAAAGCATGAATAAGAAAAGAACAGATGCACGGCAGATTGAGGTTTTCATGGGGCCTTCCTTGGATGGTCGGAAGAATGCAAGATCATGGCTCGTTAAAAGCAGCGGACCAAACGGCGCGCCGATTGATAAAAAAGCTCTTCATCATCAATTACATAACTCTCTGTTTTCTGCGTGAGAAAAATAATAAGTGCGGATTTGTCTCACCGTCAGCCGTGCAGGGCATGGTTTGGATATCGCCGGATGCCCTCAAAAATGCAAATGCCTCTTTCATTCCGGTCAGCGGAAATCCAGAGGCTTCTCTCACTCCATTTTCTCAACCTCGTCCTCCCCCGAACTCGGCCACTATGTTGGTGCAATGTTACCCGAAATTGGGCTCAATGTCAAGCAACTCGCTTGACTGGCGCAATATGTTGATATAGAGCACATCAAAAGAGAGCTCAATAAGCAACGCTCATTCGATGCGAAGGCGATCGGATAGAATTCTTCCAATGGCTCTAAATAAAAACGGCGCACCAGAATAGTGCGCCGAGTTCTTGAAAGAACTGAATCCACTTTTGATTCTCTATTTCAGCAACAGCATTTTCTTCACCGCTGAAAATTGTCCGGCGGTTATTTTATAGAAGTACAGGCCGCTGGACAAATGTGCAGCATTGAAGTTCAATTTATAGAAACCAGCCTCTTTCGGTTCATTGAGCAGCGTTTGCACATCCCGTCCCAGCGCGTCGAAGAGTACAAGTTTCACAATTGAAGGCTCCGTGATTGCGTATGAAATTGTCGTCGATGGGTTGAACGGGTTGGGATAGTTTTGGTCCAGGGCAAACGCCTTCGGCACGACTCCAATCGTTACCTCCACTTCACTCGAGTAAGACAATTTCCCGTCGCGGTCAATCTGCTTCACTCTGTATGAATATTTTCCCGCAGCGAGGCCTTTGTCGGTAAATGAATACCGTTTTGGAGAGTTCGATGTGCCCGCCCCTTCAACGAAACCAACCTTTGTCCATTGCTTATTGTTTGTTGCTGATTGTTGATTGTTCATTGTTAATTGCTGATTGTTCATCGTACTCCGTTCCACGTCAAATCCATAGTTGTTTATTTCCGTTGCTGTGCTCCATTTCAATTCCGCGTTCATCTGGCCTGCGGTAACGGCAAACGATGCGAATTCAACCGCAAGAGGATCGGCATTGCTTGTCCCGATACTGTATTCGGCGGAACTTGTCGAGCCGGTTTTCGAGAACGTCCGGTTCACCGGATCGTGGGTAAATTGACCGCTTGCATCAGTCCATGCGGCGGCGGCAGAGCCTCTCGTGAGGAGCTTGGCGAATCCCACGTTGATTCCCGTGCCGGAATAGTCAAAGACGATTTCGCTCGTATCGGTTAACGATCCGATCTTCTGGATCCCCCACGTCAACTGCGAGCGCTGGTCGGCAATCAGGGCCGGCACATCGCTGACCATGCTGTTCGGCGTGCCGAACGAATACAGTCCGATGGTGTTGACGCTGTCAACTTTGGACAATATTGTTCCGTGAACCTGTGACCCGGCATCGCCGATGGAAGTTTCCGTTCCGCTTGAGGCGATGTACGTACCTGCCGAACCGAACGGAGGGTTTGATTTGACGAATCCGCTGTTCGAATTGTAATTGAAGTTAATGAGCGCGGCCGACGTACCGCTGACGGAATCGTAGGTTGTCGAACCGCTGGCATCGTTGAATTGATAGTATGCGTGAAGCGACGGATTGTTGGCTGGAATTCGTTTGTGCATATTGTCCCGGATCTCCGTTTGAGTCCGCGCCGTATTCCAGATGCGCAGTTCCGCGATCATGCCGTTAAACGGCCGGCCGGAGCAGCACGAATCATATCCGATCACCAGCGGCGCCCCCGATGTGTTCAGCGTCCCGCCCGCAAACGATAC
>CAYLMV010000046.1:0-18047 GCA_964384415.1 uncultured Chitinophagaceae bacterium
GGAAGTGGAACAGTTTCTTACTTCCCTCGCTGTGGATGAAGAGGTTTCGGCCTCAACCCAAAATCAGGCATTCAACGCGATAAATTATCTGTACTCCGATATCCTTAGAATAGACCTGGGAGAACTTGGCCAAATTGTCCGATCTAATAAGCCGCGCCGACTGCCGACGGTCTTCACCAGACAGGAGGTGGACCAGATTCTTCAACATCTCCATGGAACTATGTGGCTCGAGGGATCTCTGCTTTACGGTTCAGGTATGAGATTGCTCGAATGCCTTCGCCTGCGCGTGAAAGATGTGGACTTTGCACAGAATCAAATTATCATTCGGGAAGGGAAGGGAAATGTCGACCGCGTTACCATTCTGCCAACTAGAATCAGCGAGAAACTTAGAAATCAAATAAGAAAAGTGAGCGATCTGCACGAAGAAGACCTGGAGGCCGGTTTCGGAGAGGTTAAACTTCCTTTCGCCATCGATCGCAAATACCCGAAAGCGGGAAAAGAATTTGGCTGGCAATACGTCTTTCCATCATCGAGAAGATCCAAAGACGAAAAGTCGGGGAAAATGATGCGGCACCACGTGGACGAGAGCACTTTCCAACGCGCGTTTATGACGGCCCTGCGAACTACAAGAATCCCCAAGCACGGCGGACCCCATTCGCTTCGCCATAGCTTCGCTACTCATCTCCTTGAAAGGGGATACGATATCCGGACTGTCCAGGAACTCCTCGGCCACAAAGACGTTCGCACAACGATGATCTATACGCACGTATTGAATCGCGGTGGACTGGCGGTGCTGAGTCCTCTCGATACGTGAAAGCCTGGAAGCCGGATGATATTGCGATGGGATTCCTTAATGATTGTCGGAGATTAGCTTCGAATTATCCCATCCGTTCATTTTGCACATCCTCTTTACGTGATCGTCTCACGTCGGCGCTGCCTTCGGCTTCTCTATATATAGAGCAAGCCATGGGATCCATCTGAGGTCCAACGGAGGAATTGACCCTCTATTCTACATGATAGCCTTCAACAACCACCGCCGGCTTTTCGCCTCGAGTGTCTGATTCCTGAAGCTCCACCGCGATTGTCCGTTTCTCACCAGGCATCAGCGTTACGAAATTGTCGCTGAAAATTGCCGGCAGGATTGGTTTTCCACTCTTCTCCCCGATGATCCTTACTTTCACCATCGGGACTACATGATTTGTAGTGTTCACCAGTTCCGTTGTGATGCGCCATGTGCTGCCTTGCCTCATTATCTTGCTCGATCTCTCGAGTTTCGCCAACGGCAGATTCCTTATGACGCTGAGATCGTCACCCTTTGTCCCCTTCCAATACGTGTTTTCAGAAAGCAGATCGTTCCCTCTCTTCAACTTCAATCTTACAAAATAGATGCTCGAAAGGCTGTCCGGATATTCCATCTTCATTGCTTTTACGGTGGCATCCTCCGGGCAATCGACATCGGCAGTTCTCTCCGCCCTGAGCTTTCCATCCAGGTTGAAGATGTCCATCGTCGCGGTGAGTCCGCTGCCATGCTGTTCACTGTAATTGACCACCTCAATGCTGTCGCTCACAGGGTTCCACTGAATGTGGAGCGGCTCGTTCGCTTTCTTGCACCCAAAATATGCTGCGGTCGGCTCAAAGAAGTAATCATAAGTTTGCCATACCATCGAAGGCCACGCCGAATGGCTCATCCACAACAGAAGTCCCATCCGGTTCTTGCTCTGCGCCTCAAACATCGCACGGTAACCTTGATAGTTGATCCATTGCGCAAATGAGAGCCAATCCTTCAGATTCTCAACTGGACCGAAATCGTCCGCAATTTGTTGGATGAAGGATGATCCGTATTGCGCACTTTCTAGGTTGAAGTCGTGTACTCCCCAGAGCCGGTTGATCGGCCAGATCGCTGAATCGGGAATCATGAGCCTCAGACTTTCATAGGAAACCATGTTCGGCATACCGATTTCACTGTGCAGCCTCTCCGTCGCCCTCTCTTCAAAATAATATTTGACAGGCATCGCACGGTATGGACCTCCACCGCTCACGACTCCAAATGCCGAATTGGAAATGTAATGCAACCCGGGGTGTACAGCCGGCAAGAGCGCTCTGATTGCCGTATCGATCGCCTCGGGTGGATTTCCCTCGTTCCGCCCGACATAGAGACCGATTGAAGGATGGTTGCGTATCCGCCTGACAAAGTCGTTTACGTTTTGCATGAACATCACAGTGTTGTTCGGATCGGGCCCGTCCAACGGATTCGCGAGCCAGAAATCCTGCCAGACCATGATTCCGTAACGATCGCACGCGTCATAGAATTCATCATCCCCGATCTGCCCGACCCAATTCCGGATCATCGTGAAGTTCATTTCCTTGTGGTAGCGAACCGCGACGTCATACTCTCTCTCGCGATAGCGAAGCATCGATTCGGAAAATCCCCAGTTCCCTCCGCGCCCGATGAACCGACGGCCATTAACCCAGATTCTTAATTTACCGTCGCTCTCCGAGTAACTCATCTGGCGTACGCCAGATTTGAATTCTTTTGAGTCCGAAAGTTTTCCATCATCAGTTTTGAATTCCAATCCAACATCATAAAGGTACTGTTCTCCGTACCCGTTGGGCCACCAGAGTTTCGGATTCTTTAATCTTAGGGTTGGATTGGTTGATGGGCTGAGGCGAATCGTTTTCGATTCCGATCCTCCCAACGTCACATCCTGCTCGAACGGCAGCGTTCCAAATTTTCCTTGAAGCCTGCCTTTGACGCCACTTGCATTGTGATTGACCAGCGTTACATCGAAGCTCAGATCCGCAGAAGTGGTGTCCGGAAGCGGGAGAGTTGCCAATACGAACGGATCTTCAATCGTCACCGGACCAGTCGCTGAAAGATAGACGTCTTTCCAGATGCCGGTGTTTCTTCCCCGGATTGTCGGTATCCAATCCCAGCCGACCGAAGCATGGAATGTCGGATTGTCGGAACCGATCTCCCCGCCATTCGCGTCGTGGCTCAATTTGGTCTGCTCCTTGACAAATCCGGGCGTCTCATTTTTGTGGATGAGAACTGCGAGCACATTCTTTTTACCGGGGATTAACAGATCCGTTACGTCAAAATGTTTGCGGGTAAAAGCTCCTTCAATTAAACCGAGCCTATGGCCGTTCATATAGACGTCCGCTTTCCAGTTAATTCCATCAAAATTCAAAAATACTTTCTTCCCCTTGAACGATCCGGGAACCGCAAATTTATCCCGATACCAAAAATCGGAATAGAAGTATGAATCGGAAATCAGCAATTGGTTGTCCGAAAAATTCGGATCGGGGAGCGCTCCCGCGTTAAGATAACTCACGAGGACGGTGCCGGGCACTGTCGCTACGATCCACTCGTTATCGTCGTATCCCGGCTTCGACAGAAGTTCGCCGCCGCCTTGAACGAGCGATTCTCGTTGGAGTTTCCACATCCCGCCGGAGAGTGCCATTTTTCCCCCATCGCTCATCGGCGGCTGAGAATGCGCTGCTGTTATCGGACCTCCCGTGCCGAACACTTCCAACTCGCTCAAAATGTATCGATCGAAGGATGTTTTCGTCATGAGCACTCGCACGTAACGTCCCTCTATCCCTTTCCCAAGGTTGATCTCGTCCACCTTATGGGAACCAGAAGGAAGCGGAGCAACAGTTTTCCATGATTGAGCATCATCAGATATTTGGATCGATCCCTGCGAAGCTTTCCGGATCCATGAAAGGGCTACTTTATCGAACGAGCATTTCGCTCCCAGATCCACGTAGACCCACTCTTCATTCGAACCGGCACTCATCCACGCACTTCTGAAATCATATGGACCTCCGATTGGCGCGCGTTTGACCTCTCTGGACAATCCAAATTCTCCAATGCTCCAGCTCTTCGCGTTAGGAGAACTTAGCTTCAGCCGGTAGTATTGATAACGGAATGAGGAACCAAGTTTGACCGCATAGTTGAATGCGCGCAAATTCTGAGGATAGTATGTGCGCCACCATCCGGTGAGCGTATCTCCAGGCAGCTTATCGCCATGCACCTGGCCGAGTTGCTCCCAGCGTTTGCCGTCGTCGGAACCGAGGAGCGCAATCTCCCACGGTTTAGCCGGAAGACTGTCCACGAGAAGACTGCCATTGATGGACAGGCTGTCGATCTCGGGCGCTGCAACACCCCCGGCCATTTCTAATTGGAGCCATGCAGAGGACCCTGCGAGGTTTTTCCGGGTCATCGGATTTCGGTCTATAATCCATTGCCGCTCGTTTCTCGGAACGATACCCCCATCACTCGTTGTGACCACGATCCAACCTGGAAGCTGCGTTTCTTTTATGCCGTCGGTTACGAGCTGGGCCGTGAGGTTGAAATCGTAAGCGCTGGATTGATACGCAGCCCTGTGCAGTGCAAGGTTCCGATATGTAAAGGCGTCGATCTTTATGAAGGGAGAAAAATCTTCTTTGGGATCACCCGGATACACGCCCAATCCTCGAGTGTAGTCCTGTCCGAAAGCCAACATCCAGGGAAGAAGGAGAAGAACCGAAGCGAAGGCCAACCGGCGAAAATCACGAACGAGGTAATAGCTTGGAATAGGTAGTCTCAAGGTTTTGACGCTCATGAAATTCTCCGATACGTGAGGGGTTGATGGGTGGAAGGATCGGCGCGATTGCATTTGCACGCAAACTTGTCATCTTGTTCTTCATTAAGGCAGCGAAATATACAGATTCTTCTTCCTCTGTCGCAAGCTCTAATTGGAAGCAGTCTGAAGTGCTTCCAATTATCACTTCGCGATTGAGGTTGTATTCACTTCGTTACCAATTTCTTATTGAGAAAGAGAATAGGCTCTTGCTCTCAAACGGCAGCAGTGACGACATCACTCCCGACAACAGCATTTTTCCCCTCTGCGGTGCAGTTGCAGTTTGGAAAAAATGACTTATAGATGCGACGGGTAGTGGTCTGCTTTGAGCCATAGGTCATTGCGATCCCGCTCGAAGAGCGGGAGAAGCACTCCCCGTGATCAATGGGGGACTGCTTGGTCTACCGACTTCGTCTGGATCCTCGCAAAGACTTATCCGTCCCAAATTCCCTACCACGAGTCTCGTCACCTTCTTGATTCTCTTTCGCTTTTTTCTGATATTTAATCCCGAACATTCAACCGGTCGACGCATTGCGCAGTTTCATACCACCCTTCATCGCATCCTCCCACAACCATGCAGCCTTCTCCTCGTAAAATCCGTTACGGGATTCTCGGTTTTGGCCTCTTTGCCGAACGGGCGATCGCGCCTGCAATACGGGCCTCCGCTAACTCGGAGCTGGTTGCAATTCAGAAACGCTCCCTCTCTGCGGCTCAAGAAAAGGCTACGGAACACTCAATCCCGCTCGCGTTTGAATCGGCCAGGGAAATGGCAGCGAGCCCGGAGATCGATGCCGTCTATATCGTCTCGGCGAATGCACTTCATTGTCCCGAGACTATCACCGCAGCCAAGGCAGGAAAACATGTCCTCGTGGAAAAACCGATGGCCATGAATACCGCCGAATGCCGGCTCATGATCGCCGCCTGCAAGAAGCACAAAGTCAAATTGATGGTGGGTCATATGCTGCGGCTCTCTCCGCTTGTGCGACGCATGCGGGATATCGTCCGGTCGGGAATGATCGGCGATATTACGTCCGCCAGGGCAGACTTCATTTACGATGGAACGCTCAGCCAGCGCCGGTGGCTCTTCGATAGGAAAATCGCCGGGGGAGGGCCGGTCTTCGATATTGGCGTCCACGGATTGGACACTCTTCGGTATGTTCTCGATGATAATGTTGTCTCGACGAAGAGTGATCTCTCGCCGCGGCCGACTGCGAAGCGGACGGAGGATAGCGCCAATATACTTTTGAAATTCTCACGAGGCACCCTGGCAACCATATCGTGTTCGTTCGTCGCTCCCTATAGACGGACATTTATCGAATTTATCGGCACAAAAGGGATCATCTCTGCTTTTACGTTCACGCAGAACAATGCAACGGTCTATCTCAATATCACGATGGGTAAGGACGGAAAAGAAGATCTGGCAAAGGTCGAAGAGGTCTTCGTGCCGAACCTTTATATAGAGCAAGTATCGAATTTCTCGACGAATATCCTTGATGACACCGAGCCTTTTGCCCCCGGCAGCGTTGGCTTGAAAAATCAACTCGTGCTCGATGCAGCAATGAATATAAAGGGGTGATGTACCCTGATTCGGGCTCTCGAGTGCTTTGTGAGCGCTGGAAATTCCATCCATATCTTTCCGAGGCACCACGGAATAATCGACCGCCGACTTCTTTGCAGGAAATCTTTTTCGGAGGAATGAATTGTGAAAAAAGTATTACTGATAGGTCTTTTGCTTATGAGCGCCAAAACACTTTCCGCCGGTTGGACCTCCATCGGAGATGCGCAGCTTGTGCTAAATTCCGATCAACAGGTCGTCATTGACTGTGGCGACATGCAGGTGCAGCTTACCCCGTTTGCCAACGACATGGTGCGTGTCCGGGTTGTCCCGACATCCCAGAAAAGTGAACGAGGCTCGTGGGCAATTGCGAAAGAACAGTGGGATCTCCCTCCTCACAAATATAGCGAGGATGCAAAGGGCATTACTATTGAATTGGCCGACTTTTCAATTCGGGTTACCAAATCTCCGCTCAGGATCGCCTTTCTGACTCCGGCGGGCGAGGTGATCAATCAGGATGATCCCGCGAAAGGGATGGGATGGGACGGTGCACAGCTCCGCGTGTGGAAAGAAATGCCGCAAAACGAACTCTACTACGGCTTCGGCGAGAAGACCGGAATGCTCGAGCGCCGCGGACTTGCGATGACGGACTGGAACTACGACATACCTGCGTACACACCCGCTACCGATCCGATCTACCAATCGATTCCATTTTTCCTCGGCATGAGAGATGGAAAGTTCTACGGAATTTTCTTCGACAACACGTTCAGAACTTCATTTGATATGGGGAAGGAATCGGACCGCTATTATTCTTTTGGATCGGACGGCGGCTCGATCAATTATTACTTCTTCTACGGACCAAGCCCGAAAAAGGTCATCGAGCGGTTCACGGAATTGACGGGACGGATGAACCTTCCCCCCAAATGGTCTCTGGGGTACCAGCAATGCCGGTGGAGTTATTACCCGGAGGCAAAAGTTCGCGACATCGCCGGAAATTTCCGCAGCCGGAAAATACCGTGCGACGTGATCTACCTGGATATCGACTACATGGACGGCTTCCGGTGTTTCACCTGGAACAAAGAAAATTTTCCCAACCCGAAAAAGATGGTCTCGGACCTGGCGAACGACGGATTTAAGTTTGTCACGATCATCGACCCGGGAATCAAAAATGATACGACATATTGGGTCTACAAAGAAGGTGCGAAGGGGAATCATTTCGTTCGCAATGGCGACAGCAGTCTCTTCATCGGTCCTGTCTGGCCGGGAAACTGCGCGTTCCCTGATTTCGCAAATACCAAAGCCAGAACGTGGTGGGGCACTCTTTATGCGGATTTGGTGAAGGTCGGGATCAGGGGATTCTGGAATGATATGAACGAGCCGTCGGTGTTCGACGTTCCGACAAAAACTTTTCCGCTGGACGCGGTCCATAATGTCGATGGGGAAAGAGAGTCGCACGCCGAAATTCACAACGTCTACGGAATGCAAATGGCCCGCGGAACATACGAGGGACTCCGGCGCCTGAAACCCGACGAGCGCCCGTTTGTTCTTACGCGCGCAGGTTATGCGGGAACGCAGCGATACTCTGCAGCGTGGACGGGAGACAACGTCAGCAGCTGGGAACACATGGCGATGGCAATGCCGATGTGCATGAACTTTGGCTTGTCCGGACAGCCGTTCGTCGGTCCCGATATCGGCGGATTCATTGGTGCGCCGAGCGGGGAGCTGTACACACGCTGGCTCCAATATGGCGTATTTCTTCCCCTTTGCCGCTCCCACTCGGTGAGAGGGAGCATCAACAAGGAGCCATGGGCATTCGGCGAGGAATACACGAAAATCAACAAAAAATTCATCGAGCTTCGGTATCAGTTCATGCCGTTTCTCTACACGGAATTCTACAAATCGTCGACCACCGGGGTGCCGATCATGCGGCCGCTCATGCTGGAGTTCCCCGACGACAAGACGACTTACCGTCTCGATACGCAGTTTATGGTTGGCGGCGATTTGCTCGTCTCGCCTGTGCTTGAAGCCGGATCTACTTCGAGGAGGATGTATTTGCCCAAAGGGGAGTGGTACGATTTCTGGACACGGGAAAAGATTTCCGGCGGAAAATGGATCGAAGCCCCGGCGCCGCTCGATCGCCTGCCGCTCTTTGTCCGCGCAGGCGCAGTGATTCCGATGCAGCAGGTTGTGCAGTACACAGATCAGGCTCCTGCCGATCCGTTGACATTCGAGATCTTCCCGTCGGCCGAAGCGAATGGATCCTGCTACGAGGATGACGGTATCAGTTTCGGTTATAAGAAGGGGATATTCCGCGCCACCGCTGTCAAGGTCAGCGTGTCGCGTGAAGCGACTACAATCAAGATGATCGCGGCACGCGGCTCGTATCTTCCATCCAAGCGGTCGGTCGTCTTTGCCCTTAACGGAGTTGAGCAAAAGCCTAAAGTGATAAACGTCGGAAGTGAACAGCTGAAGGAAGTCGGCTCTCTCTCCGATGCCGCCCAAGGATGGTCGTACGACCGGGAATTGCACAGACTGAGCATCAAGCTGCCCGATTCGCAGACTGGTCTTGATTTGTCGGTGCAATGATAGGATGAAAATACTCCGGGATCTTTCAATCTGCGCCGAAACTGAGCCGCCGACGTTCTTTTTTTCTCTTTAAACTGTCCGAAAAATTTCGTACCTTAAAAACTGAGTTGGCTGTATTGTTCCATTAATTATAAGGAAGCTACGTGTCTGATAAGAAAGTGAAGCGGGTTGGAATTCTCACCGGAGGAGGCGATTGCCCCGGCTTAAACGCGGTCATCCGGGGCGTCGGCAAGTCCGCAATCAATGATCATGGACTGACGGTCGTCGGTATTGAAGATGGTTTTGAAGGATTCGTCGAGGGGAAGATGCATGAGTTGTCGCGCCGGGAAATCTCTGGCATCATCGGCCTCGGCGGCACGATCCTTGGCACATCAAACAAAGGAGATCCGTTCCACTATCCTGCCGAAGGAAACAAAGGAATTGAAATTGTCGACGCTTCCTCAAGAACGCTGAAACATTACAAAGGCTGGGGCCTCGATTGCCTCATCGCAATCGGCGGAGACGGAACGATGCACATCTCCAACAAGCTCGGCGAAATGGGGATGAATATCATCGGCGTCCCCAAAACGATCGACAACGATCTCGAGGCAACGGATCAGACGTTCGGTTTCGACACGGCGCTGACCATCGCAACCGAGGCGATCGACCGCTTGCACACCACCGCCTCTGCGCATCATCGTGTCATGGTGATAGAGGTAATGGGGCGCTATGCGGGCTGGATTGCCCTTCAGGCGGGATTGGCGGGCGGCGCAGATATTATCCTCATCCCCGAAATTCCATTCAAATGGACTTCCGTGTTTGAGAAGGTGATCGAACGAAGCACGCGCGGAAATCGTTTCAGCATTGTCTGTGTCGCTGAAGGAGCGAAAGCGGCAGACGAAGAAGTTGTCGTGAAAGAAACTGACATCAAACGGACGGACCCCATTCGCTTTGGAGGAATAGGGGAACATGTCTCAAGCAGAATTACTCAGGAGACCGGTCTTGAAACCCGCGTCACGGTGCTCGGGCATCTCCAGCGGGGCGGAAGCCCAACGGCGTACGATAGAATACTTGCGACACGCTACGGGACAAAAGCGGTCGAGCTCGCCGTGCAGGGCAAATTTGCACACATGGTCAGCCTTCGCGGACTCCACGTAACCGCTGTTCCCATCTCAGAGGCCATCGCTCATCAGCGCCTTGTCCCGGTCGATGGAGAAATCGTCAGATCTTCACGAGCGGTCGGCATTGATTTTGGAGACGAGTCGTAAGCATGCGCGGGACGCGGGACGCCGAAGTGACAAGGTGCTTGGATGACCCGAGTTGAACAACACAAGATGATCGATGAGTTAAGGGACTATGCCCGCTATATGAAGGGCAAGGACGCCTTCGACTTCGATATGTTCGTCAAGAGAGATAAGGACGACGAGTACCTCGATCAATTATCGCAAGATCGGCTTGAGTTCCTGTTTAAGACCTACAAGGCAATGAAGCCCACGCCGAAGATGAAAAACCCCTTCGAGAAGTAACGGGGCGGCCTCCCGGGCTACACCAATCTTGCCGCCTGCAATAATGCCGCCATTGATGATCCGTGTCATCTTTCTCTCCAGCCTATCCACAATCTATTATGGAGATCTCTCATGAACTATCGCCCTCTCGGTAAAACCGGAATCAACGTCTCAGAAATTGGATTTGGGGCCTGGGGAATTGGCGGCCAAATGTGGCAGGGATCGGACGACGAAAAAGGATTGGAGGCTCTGCACAAGGCAGTAGCGCTGGGCGTCACGTTCTTCGACTCAGCCTTGGCTTACGGCGAGGGACATAGCGAACAACTGGTCGGGAAAGTTCTGAGGGAAAACGCCGGGAAGATGATCATCGCGACGAAAGTACCTCCGAAGAACCGTCAATGGCCCGCTCACCCGGGAATCCCGTACCAGGATGCGTTCACCAAAGAATATATCATCGAGTCCACTAACCAAAGCCTTAAGAATTTTCGCGTCGAGTGCATTGATCTGCAGCAGCTTCACGTCTGGAGCGATGAATGGGCGGGCGCGGACGAGATCTGGGAAGCGGTGCGAATCCTTAAGTCTCAGGGAAAGATCAGGGCTTTCGGAATTTCCATCAACGATCATCAACCCGCGTCTGCCCTCAAAGCAGCCAGGACGGGAATGATCGACACCTTCCAGGTCATCTATAATATCTTCGATCAATCGCCCGAGGAAGAACTCTTGCCGTATTGCCAGGCTCACGGCATCGGCGTGATCGCGAGAGTGCCATTCGATGAAGGAGGATTGACAGGCCGGATTAAGCCCGATACGGTATTTCCCGAACATGATTGGCGCAATGGATATTTCCGCGGTGAAAGAAAACAGCAGGTCCACGATCGGGTCCAAAGACTGAAACTCCTCCTCGGACCAGAAGCCAAGACTCTCCCCGAACTGGCGCTCCGTTTCATTCTCTCGCACCCTGCAATATCTACGGTCATCCCGGGCATGCGAAGCATTTCAAATGTTGAGACGAATACCGCAGTCTCCGACGGACGAAATCTTTCCGCAAAACTTTTGAAGGATCTGAAAAAGCAAAAGTGGCTGAGAAATTTTTACGGCGACTAATGTGCTGTATCAGAAGTTTCTTCAAAAAGCCCTGAAGGGACGACATGCTTGTAGACTGAGAAACTGCAAATTTTCCCACAGCTCCGTCAGTAGCGTGATACTAAGTTGTTCAATGTTTTTCTGATTCAGGAAATCAGCTGTGCAAAAGAAAATCCCACCGTCGCACGGCCGCCGGAGATCGAATTATTTCATCCGGGGTAGTAAACCCAGTCTTATTCGTCGGAAATTCTCTTCCCTTCTTCCATACTTCTTCCATCCCTCATCAGAGAATACCTGAATTCCGCGGTTAGTCGCCCCTTTTATCTTTTTCCATTTGCTCGCCATCCTGGCATGCTGTTTGCAATTCCTAAGGCAACAACTATTCCCGCAAACGGGAACAACAATTGCATGTAAGGAGGTATATCAATGTTTGATCTCAGCAATCCGAATACGTTTTGGTTGAATACTATCAATCTCATCTTGTCGGTAGTCACAGTTGTTTGTTTTCTTTTCGTCGCAAAGGTGGCATACCAAAGATTCAGAATCTGGCTCGAAAAACGGACGCATGTCTCCGGCATGATGCCGCAGATCGGCATCACCATGGCCGACGGCGGGACGCGGTTTGACGGAGGATTGAGCAGCCGCTCTGACGTTTCATTCGTTGTCCAAGACGAAGAGAATATTTTTCGATCGGAAAATTAGATGCTTATTCTTCTTTCTCTGATGCCAGAGAAAGAAGAAAAGATCCGCTGTACGGGATCCCGCCTTTCATAGCCTTTTGAAAGCGGGAGGAGCATTCGGAATCGTAACGCAGCGATGCTTTTCTCTCCACATGCCGAAGAAAGCGGCTCCCACGGGACTTGGGTTGTGCGGGCCACATTCTAAACGCAGGCATCGCTTCTACCCGAATAACGCCGTCGATTCCGAGGCCATCGCCACTCCTTGAGTAAGACCGGTCGAAGTCGAGGATGCGAGGGGAGCCTGGATTCAATCGAAGGGTTTCAATTTCGGTGCATGCCAACAAAGAATCTCTTCTTGACCCCGTTGGTGCACCGAAATTGCCGGCATGTGGGGGTGGAATTGAATCCGAGCGTTTCGATTTCGACGGATTTCTTTGGTTACTTTCTTTCTCGGAAAGAAAGTAACAAGGTCGTTGAAAGTTGTGATAATTAATCGTGCCCCTCCTTTGATCCGCAGAACCTGGGATTCTACTCTCTCGCCACCTCTTTATTCTTTCCCCGAAAATACCTACATTATTTCGTGCTGCCCCTTCGAATACAACAATCATCGGCGTTGGAGCTATCCATTTTATGGGATGACCAACACCTTGGGCGAACCACGATGCGCAGGCTTCGCGATTCGTGCCCCTGCGCCACCTGCAAAACTGAGCGGGAAGAGCTCGTCAAGAACCTGCTTCCCATTCTGAAGCCGGGTCAATTTCTGATCACTTCGATCGTTCCGGTAGGTCAGTATGCAATTCAGATCACATGGGGAGACGGCCATGCGACAGGGATTTACCCGTTTGATCTGCTGAGAAGCTTGTGCGAATGCGCGGAGTGCACTGTCTCGATCCCTTCGGCTGTTCATTCATGACAATTATCTTAGATCTCGTAACCCATCGCTTTCTCGTCGATCCACTTTTTTTTGGAGCCCTGATGTTCAAATCATCCGCTGTGCTGATGGTGGCGATTGCAGTGCTGTCGGTGTCGTCGGGCGCACGCGCCGCCGCGCCGGCCCCGTCGAACGAAATTTTCCCGTATCCGGTCACGAAGACTGTGCTGGAAAACGGCCTTACCATCCTGACCGTTCCGTACGACAGCCCGGGACTTCTTGCATACTACACCGTTGTCCGTACCGGTTCGCGCAACGAAATCGAGCCGGGACATTCCGGATTTGCCCACTTCTTCGAGCATTGCATGTTCCGGGGCACGCTCAGATATCCGGCCGATAAGTATAACGATGTTCTGAAACGGCT
The DNA here is from genome assembly GCA_964384415.1 of uncultured Chitinophagaceae bacterium. Lineage (GTDB taxonomy): Bacteria > Bacteroidota > Ignavibacteria > UBA10030 > UBA8401 > JAGVPT01. The sequence continues at coordinate 13,306 of CAYLMV010000046.1, forward strand.
CGGCGCAGATTCCAACGCATTCACGACGGACGATTGGACCTGCTACCACATCGTCGCAAGTTCCGACGCGCTCGAAACGATTGCCGATATCGAGAGCGATCGTTTCATGCATCTGAAGTATTCCGAAGAAGCATTCAAGACCGAGTCGGGGGCGATCTTGGGGGAATACAACAAGAACTTCTCCGTTCCCTTCCAGTCGATGTTTGAATCGCTCCAGAACACGGCATTCACGGCTCATACCTACAAACACACGACGATGGGCTTCCTCGCGGATATCAAAGACATGCCGAATCAGTACGACTACAGCCTAAAATTCTTCGACCGCTTCTATCGCCCCGAAAACTGCACGATCATTCTGGTCGGCGACGTCAAGAACGATCGGGCAATTGCAACGATCAGGAAGTATTATTCTTCATGGCAGAGGGGAACGTACCATACAGACGTTCCGGTGGAGCCCCCGCAGAAAGAGGAACATGTCGTCCGTATGCCCTGGAAGAACAAGACGCTTCCATATCTTTTGATCGGTTATCACATACCGGCATTCAGCGATGCCGATGCCAAGCGGGCGTCGCTCGATATCCTCTCTCAGCTTGTCTTCTCCGAGAGTTCACCCCTCTACCAATCTCTGGTGATCAAGAAACAGCTCGTTGAATTCGTCAGCGGCGGGGCGGACGATCATCGCGATCCGTTTCTCTTCACTATCACGACGAGGATCAAAGATCCCAAGTATATCGACACCGTGCGGGATGAAATCTATGCCGCTCTTGAAAACGTGAAGACGGTGCCGATCGATTCGAAGAAGCTCGAAGACATCAAATCCCATTCACGGTATGAATTCGCGATGGGATTGAACAAGCCGGACAACGTGGCCGTGAACCTTGCAAGCTACATCGCGCTGACGGGCGACTATGCGTCATTGAACCGGATCTTTTCGCTGTATGAGAAAGTGACGCCGCAAGATATCATGGAGGCGGCAAAAGAATATTTCACCAAGGATAACCGGACCGTCGTTATTCTTGAATACGAGGAGGCAAAATGAAGAAGCGCGCCGCCTCAATCGCAGCGATATTTATCCTGACACTTATGACGATATCAACGACAGTTTCTCAGCAGGCCCCTCGTATTACCGAGGTCTACCTTCCGGCGTCTCCACTTGTCTCGTTCCGTATCGAAATCCGCAGCGGCTCCGTGAACGATCCGGCAGGGAAAGAAGGACTGAATGCCCTCACCGCAGCAATGATTGGCGAAGGAGGATCGAAATCTCACACGTACCAGGAGATCGTCGACATCCTCTATCCATGGGCGGCGAGAATCAGGGCACAGGCGGACAAAGAGGTGACGACAATCGTGGCGGAAGTGCACCGCGACCACCTGCAAGAGTTCTACGCCGTTTTGTGGGAATTGATCTCCTCGCCCCGATTCGATGCGGAAGATTTTGCACGGAACAAGGACGACCAGGTAAATTATCTCAAGAATTCGCTTCGCGGCAACGACGATGAAAATCTCGGGAAGGAAGGACTGAACCTCCTGATGTATGAACACCATCCATACAGAACCACGGTAGAGGGAACGGTCGAGGGACTCTCGAAGATAACGCTGGACGACGTCAGGGCTTTCCATAAATCGATGTACACGCAGAGCCGGATCAACTTCGGCATCGCCGGCGGCTATCCGAAGGAGTTTATCGACAAGGTTCGTAAGGATCTTGCAACACTTCCTGCCGGCACATTCACAGACGTCGTTCTTCCGATCCCGCGCCAGCCGGTCGGCGTTGAAACGATGATCATTCAAAAGGACAACCGCGCCACCGCGGTGTCGTTTGGGTTCCCCATCGATGTGACCCGCGCCGACAAAGACTATTACGCTCTCCTCATCGCGAACTCCTACCTCGGCGAGCACCGGACGTTCAACGGTGTTCTCATGAATCATCTTCGCGGCGACCGGGGATTGAACTACGGCGACTATTCCTATGTTGAGAACTTCAAACAGGACGGAGGCTCGACTTTTCCGGATCCGAACATTCCCCGCCGACAGCAGTTCTTCAGTGTCTGGATCCGCCCGGTCGAACCAAAAAACGCGCAGTTTGCCATTCGTGCTGCCGTGCGCGAAGTCCAGCTTCTTGTCGACAAAGGGATGACGAAGGCGCAGTTTGAGGAAACACGGGAATTTGTTGTGAACTATTCCAAGCTGTGGGTGCAGACCCAGAGCCGGCGCCTCGGGTACGTCATGGATTCCGAATTTTATGGAATCCCGTATTACGTCGACTATGTCGCCAAGCAGCTTGCGGAATTAACGGTAGACGACGTCAACGCGGCCATCAGGAAACACCTGCAGGCAAAGAATTACTATCTCTCCATCGTGGCGAAAGACGCGGAACCCCTGAAAGCGGCGCTTCTTGCGAATACCCCTTCTCCGATCCATTACAACAATCCGAATGTTCCGGCGGAAATCCTGGAACAGGACAAGGCTATCCACGCTCTTTCTCTGGATATCAACAAGGAGCGATTCAGGATCGTCCCATCGAGCGAGCTGTTTGAAAAGTAAGCGGTGCGGGGCGGCGCTGTTGCGCTCCTGTTCTTTCGAGTCGTTTTGCGATCTCAGCCGAAAGTGTGTCGATGAATTTGACCAATCATAGAAGAGGAGTCAGGCATGAGCACCCACGAGCTTGATGATGAGATGCAGGAAATGTTCGAGCACGAGAAGCAGGTTATCAAAGTGCTGTCGAACGAGACGATTCAGCAGCCAATCAGAAGTTTGGAGCTGGGGAGAGCCGTGGTCGTCGAGAGCTCAAAAAGTGTTTCAACGACCATCGAGCTGATGCAGCATAAGAAGACAGGCTGCGTCCTTGCCTCCGAGAATGGAGCGCTCGTCGGGATCTTCACCGAACGCGACATCCTCATGAAGATTCTCGGGAAAAACCGCGACTATGTGAAGATGACGGTAAAGGAAGTCATGACCTCGTCGCCGGAAACGCTTCACCTGGACGACTCGATTGCCTATGCGATGAATATGATGGCGGTCGGAGGATACCGGCACGTGCCGATCGTTGACGACAAGCGGAAACCGATCAGCATCCTCTCGGTGAAGGATGTCATTTCATATATCGTCGAGCATTTTCCGAATGAAATAATCAATTTGCCCCCGAAGCCGCTCCGTTCAACGACCGAACGGGAAGGAGCGTAGTCCGGTGAGAACGAGGATGCAGGAGACGCTTACTCCAGAGATCATCGCTCCCGACCTTCTCCTCAATGCGTATCGCTGTGGGATATTTCCCATGGCGGAGAACAAGGAAGGGGAGATCCATTGGTATGAGACGAAGCGGCGCGCGATTTTCCCGCTCGAGGGATTGAGGGTGGCGCGAAGCCTCCGTCAAACGCTCAACAGGAAAGTCTACTCGATCCGCCTGAATACCGCGTTTGAAACCGTCATCCGGCATTGTGCCGACCGCGAGGAGACGTGGATTTCCGAGTCGATTATTCGAAGCTATTGTGAACTCCACAAAATGGGATTCGCATATTCGGTCGAATCCTGGCAGGGAGATGCGCTGGTTGGAGGTCTCTACGGCGTCGCGCTCGGCGGAGCTTTTTTCGGCGAATCGATGTTCAGTACAATGCGCGATGCATCGAAGGTCGCTCTCGTTGGGCTCGTCAGACAGCTTTTGGAACGGCGGTACGTGCTGCTCGATGCCCAATTCATGACGCCCCATCTGGGAAGTCTTGGCGCGGTGGAAGTCCAGCAAGCCGAGTATCTGAAACAACTGCGGGTCGCGCTCCGCCTCTCGCGGTCGTTCATGGATAATCCGATATTGTCCTATTAACTTCACCTCAATCTTAATCACAACCTCAACTTCAACCAGCTACCTCGATATTAGTCATGAACTCTAAACCGTCAGTCATCACTCAAACGGATTTTCCCAAGCTCCACTTCATAAAGCGGGGCAAGGTCCGCGATATGTATGAAGTCGGCGAGCATCTCCTCATTGTCGCGACCGACAGGCTCTCTGCGTACGACGTCGTGATGCCGCAGGGGATTCCGGACAAAGGGAAAGTACTCACTCAGATTTCCGCGTTCTGGTTTGAGCAGACGAAGGGCATCATCAAAAATCACGTCGTCTCGACGAATGTGGATGATTACCCTGCTGAATGCAAACCGTACGCCGATACGCTCCGGGGACGGAGCATGCTTGTGCGGAAGACGAGGCCGCTTGGAGTCGAATGTATTGTCCGGGGTTATCTCTCCGGTTCGGGTTGGGCGGAGTATCAGGAAATGAAGAGTGTTTGCGGGATACCGCTTCCCGCCGGCCTGGTCGAAAGCTCCCGCTTGCCATCGCCGATCTTTACTCCATCGACGAAGGCAGAACTGGGCGTTCATGACGAAAACATCACCTTCGAGGAGATGGTCAACCTGGAAGGAGAGACGGTGAGCAATAAAGTGCGCGCCGTCGCGATCGAGATCTTCAACAAAGCGTCGGTGATCGCAGAATCGAAAGGGATTATCATCGCCGACACAAAGATGGAATTCGGCACGCTGAACGACGAGCTGATTCTTATCGATGAATTGCTGACTCCCGATTCCTCGCGCTTCTGGCCGAAGAGCAAATACAAGCCGGGGGGAAGCCAGCCGAGTTTTGACAAGCAGTTCGTGAGAGACTTTCTCACATCGATAAAATTTAACCGGCGTCCCCCCGGACCGACGATGCCGGAAGAAATCCTCGAAAAAACGGCAGAGCTGTACCGCGAGGC
>CAYLMV010000046.1:18147-30170 GCA_964384415.1 uncultured Chitinophagaceae bacterium
ACCCTGGTGCAGCAGATTCCTTTGACCGGTGCGGTCATTGTTACGACGCCGCAAGAGATTTCCCTGGCCGATGCCCGGAAAGGATTGTTGATGTTCAACAAGGTGAATGTACCGATTTTAGGCATCATCGAAAATATGAGCTACTTCATCTGTTCACACTGCGGCCAGCGCGAAAATATTTTCGATGCTGGAGGAGGGCTCAGGGCATCCAAGGAACTCAACGTGCCGTTCCTTGGCGAGATTCCCATCGATACAAACATCCGGATTGGCGGCGATGTCGGAAGGCCGATCGTCGAGGCAGATCCGAAGAGTCCGCAATCGCAAATCATTACCCGGATTGCGAAAAATCTTGCGGCGCAAATCAGCATCAAGAACCTTTCACAAAAAGGGGCTCCCACGATTGAGATATCGCTGGGCACTCCCCAACAGAACTGATGAACGAGAAAATACAATCAACCCTGGCGGCGGTCCGTCCCTATCTGCAGATTGATGGGGGAGATGTGGAATTGGTGGATGTGTCTGCGGATGGCATCGTGCGCGTGAGACTCGTCGGCGCCTGTGCTTCATGCCCGATGTCGATCATGACGCTGCGCGCCGGGATCGAGCGGGCGCTGTTGCTGGAGGTTCCCGAGGTCCGGAGAGTGGAATCTGTTTCCGTGTAGAAGTGCCGTGATGATGATTTTGCGGGGAACAACAAAGATTCTTCTTAGCGCTTGAGCTTTACGTCAAACACCTTCCTATCCTTGATCTGGACAATCCTTCCCTGAGCTTTCCGCACCAACTCATAATTATGCGTGGCCATGAGCACCGCCGTTCCTTCGGTGTTGATGTCCTTCAACAGCTTCAGAATGTCGAGCGAAGTGACAGGATCGAGATTCCCGGTCGGCTCGTCGGCGAGGAGAAGAATCGGTTCGTTCACGAGCGCTCTCGCAATGGCAACCCTCTGCTGCTCCCCGCCGGATAACTGGTGCGGCATGCTGTTTCGCTTGTGACTGAGTCCCACGCTGGCCAGGACGTTCAACACTTTTTTCTTGATGTCGGCCGTCCGGGTATTGGTGACGTACAACGAAAAAGCGACATTGTCATACACAGACCGGTCTTCCAACAATTTGAAGTCCTGGTAGACGACTCCGAGTTTTCTCCGCAGAATCGGAATCTGCTTGGGGGATATGGATGTCGACATGAATTTGCCGACGGCGACAGAGCCGGTCTCCGGAAAAAGGTCCATGTAGAGGAGACGGAGGAGCGTGCTTTTGCCGCTCCCGGTTGTACCCACCAGCGACACAAACTCGCTCGGGGCAACTTCGAGGCTTACATGATCGAGAACAGTCTGCTTGTTGAAGGAGACCGTGACGTTGGAGAGACGTACCATGGAATGCTATTTCTTTCTGTTCAGCGATATCGTTCGGGCGAGTTCGATTGCCGCACCCATGCTCCCCGGATCAGCAACTCCTTTGCCGGCCTTGTCGAAAGCCGTCCCGTGGTCGGGAGATGTGCGGATGATTTTCAGCCCTGCGGAAAAGTTCACTCCTTTGTTGAACCCCATCATTTTCAGCGGAATCAATCCCTGGTCGTGATACATTGCCAGTACGGTATCGAACTCTTTCTGCCGCGCGGTGGCAAAGAATGCGTCGGCCGCGAACGGTCCCGACGCGTTGATCCCCTTCTCCTTGGCTTTGACGATCGCAGGTTCTATCACGTTGATTTCTTCTATGCCGATCGCGCCGTGCTCCCCCGCGTGGGGATTGAGCGCGAGAACGGCAATCGAAGGCGCTTTGACTCGGAAATCGTTTTTCAGCGAAGCGTCGATGGTTTCCAGCTTCTCTATGATCCGTTCGATAAAGATGTTTTCCGCAACCTTGATGATGGGAAGATGGATCGTCGCAAGACCGACGCGGAAGGATCCGGCGACAAGCATCATCGTCACTCTGTCCGAACGGCTCAGCATGGCCAGCATCTCAGTCTGGCCGGGAAAATTGTACCCCGCGATATGGAGCGATTCCTTCGACACCGGTCCGGTCACCATCGCATCGACCTCTCCGGCCAGGCACATCCGGACCGTCCGTTCGATCGAGACGCCGGCGCAGATGCCGGCATCGGGCGCCGCTTTGCCGATCTGCAAGTTCTTTGAGGATCCCTGATAGACATTCATGACCGGGATGGCGTTCGCAGCATACTGCTCGCCCGGCGACTCCACCTGCACGAGCTTTCGCTTCATCTTAAATTTCTTTGCGTAGTGCTCGAAGATCTCGAACGAACCAACCAGCACGGGCTGGATCGCCTTGTGAATTGCGGCAGGTTCAAGAGTTTTCAGAATAACTTCCGGCGCGATGCCGTTAAAATCTCCAATAGTGATTGCGATACGAGGCTTCATCGATTTTCAGTTGCAGTAAGTTTATAGTTCCCCTGGCGGCTTGGGTCTTCAAACATGAATTCTTTGTTCAATGATGCATACTTCCAAAGCTCACGCGGCGGACCGCCCGGCGCGAGCGAACGCTCGATTCCTGTCGGCTTGCCGAAGAGAATGTAGATCTTCCCGCGGTCCGTAAGGACGCCGTTGTCTTCCTTCAAAGTCCTGAAACTGGTGAAGGCGTAATCGACTCTCCGAAAATACTCGGCCATCATTTCATTGTAGGCTGTCGCATGTGCCGGATCGCGGTTCGCCCAGAATTGCTCAAACTTCTTTATCCGTGCCGCTTTGTTCCCGCTCCTGAGGTCATCATACTCCTGGTCTGTCGTTATGTAGCGCATTGCGCTCACGGCGAAATCCAGGTCATAGAGCGACAGGGGCATCTCACGCCATCGGACGGCGAATTCCTTTACAACGCTCGCGGTATCTATACCCGAGAGACGAATGGCTGCCTCATACTCTCCCTGCTTCAGCCGTGAGGTGGGAAGAACAAAGTAGATGGTGGACAATCCCGCGCTGCTGTCAAGCTGGTAGCGGACCGTCTCACTTCCCGTGCTCGACGCGTCAAGCGCTATGACCTCATGAGGAAACATAGTCGCGACGACAGTGGTCTCCGGTTGAATTATTTCTCGCTCCTTCTTCTCCGGGGCCAGCCGCGAAAGAGAAAAATGGAGAGAGGGCGCTGTCGCCTCATCCGCGATGGTAAGGAAGACCCCTGTGTTCTTCGAAAATTGAGCAGCATTGTTGTCGTTCACAGCGTCAAAAGTTTTGACCGAGACCGGATCGAGGGGAGGCTCCACGAACACAAGCGACGACCGGACAAGCGCGTTCATTCGGTAGCGAGGCACCCGTATCACCTCTCTTCGATCGGCGAATTCACGCTTCGATTCGAGGTCATTGATTCTGTAGACCGCAGTGTAGCGCCCCGGGTGGACAACGAACGATGCTGCCCCCTGGAAATACTGAGCGCGTAATCTCATCACCTCGTTATCCGAGGTTTTCAAGAGTATTGACTCTACTTTTCGCGAAACAGAAATGTCGGTCGAATCGGCGAGCTCGATCATGAGATCACCGTGGGCGCGGAAGGAGGCCGGAGCTGTCGCAGGGTCCCGGGTAAAAACGAAAAAGTCGTAACGAATCCGATAGAGGATATCAACTCGCACGGATCCTGTGTCGACGCCGAAAAAGTGGGGCTCAAACGAAACCACATCGAGGGCCGCGCGCTCGCCGGACCGGCCTTGCTCTCCGTACCGCTCCCTGTTCTGCTCATCGTCCTGCGAAAGAAGAGCGGAGTGAAGGACGATGAGTGTCATGAACACTCCGAATGCGCGCCTAAACCTCTTTGATGTCATGGAGAAAAAGCCTGTCTTGTTTTCCAATGATTTTTTGGGGATTGAGAATACCTTCGGGGTCGAGCGAATATTTTACCTCCTTGAAGATCGAGTAGATCTCTTTGCCGAACGCCTCCTCGAGAAAAGGTGTACGGACGAAACCGTCTCCGTGTTCCGCCGACAGGACTCCTCCAAGCTTCATAATCAGTTCAAAAACGTCCTGCGTTGCGCCGGAGATTCGGTCTCTCCCCGACGCCGTTTGTATGTCGACGAGGGTGGTACAGTGAATATGGCCCATTCCCGCATGACCATAGAGGGTGAAGGTGATACCGAATTTGTCGAGGATCTTTTTTAACCCCGCCATGTAGGCCGGGAGGTTTGCGATCGGAACGGCCCCGTCTTCTACCGTCGAGATCTTCCGTTCCTTCGACGGCAATCGGTTGAGCTGCTCGGAGACGACTTCCCGCACCATCCAAAGTGATTCACGTTCTGCGTCTGACTCCAGGAGGATCCAATCTATGATGAGATTAGTTCGGCTGAGCCTCTCCTTGAGGCGTTGGATATCGCGCCGCAAGACACCCGCGTCGTCTCCCTCGAATTCCAACAGCAACATCGTTTGAAAATCACGGCTGATGAAACGATCGCTCGTTGGGCTGAGGCCCCTCCCAACTTCGGTGTATGATTTGTCCAGCAGCTCAATCGCCGAGGGGGAGTATTCACGGGCGATCTGCGTCGCTTCGGCGGTCTTTTCATACGAATCAAAATAGGCGGCCACTGTCAGTACGACACGCGGCGATGCGAGGATATTCATCGTTGCTTCCGTGACGATGGCCAGCGTTCCCTCAGAGCCGCATACCAGCCGGGTCGCATCGAAATTATCGCCGTTGAGAGGCTCGAAGATATTGTAGCCGCTCGAGTATTTCTCCACTTTTGGTTTCTGCCGTTCGATGGTCTCTCGATTGCCGGAGAGGATCTCCTTCGCTTTGGCGAAACGTTTGCTTGCCTCCGCGGTCAGGACGTTCTCTGTTTCTTTTGGATTAATGATACAGAGATCTCCGTTGGAAAGGATAACCGTCATGCTTTTGATTTGATTTTTCGTGGATCCGTACCGCAGGCCATGAGATCCTGCGGCGTTTGTCGCAATGGTTCCGCCGAGGGAGCAGTGCTTCGCACTTTGAGGATCGATAGGATACATCATGCCGAGGGGCTGCAACGCCGTGACGACATCATTGAGAATGCACCCCGCTTCGGCTGTCATGGAGAGCGTGTCCGGGGAGATCTTCACGACTCGATTCATGTACTTTGTAAAGTCGAGGATAATGCCGAAACCAATTGCCTGACCCACGAGCCCGGTCGCGCCGCCCCGCGCAATGATCGGAATTTCATTGTCCCGTGCTAGCCGCACAACCTTTTGCACATCGTCCGGCGTCCTGGGCGCAACAACGCCGACGGGCATCACCCGGTACATACATGTCGCCGTGCTGTATTCCGTTCGTTTCTCGAGATCAAACCAAACATCTCCCGAGATCTGACGGCGCAAGTCCTTCTCGATTGTGCTGAAAGGCGAATACATAGAAAAAGATAGAAATATGGGTCAGCAAACGCAATACAGGTTCAGGGATCCAGTTGGTTCAAGGACCCTCGTTTATTAGCATGGCACACTCTTTTCGGTCTCACTTGCTGGAAAGGAGCAGGAGGACTCAAAAAGAAGGCGACGCTAATGCGCCGCCCATGAATGCCTCAGCTTAAAATACCTTCCGAAAGATGTTGATTGAGATTATCTGCTCTTCTAACCTCGAACCGTCTCAAACAGAAAGCCTTCGGAAGGTTGATATTCACAAGCTGACCAAAGATGCCTGAATGACCTCATCCGATCTATTCTGAATCTTCGAAAGGATCTCCTCGGTTGGACGAGCGTCGATTTTCATCGTACAGCACGCCGTCTGCTGACCTTCAAAGATCACATTCTCGATTTCCTGGACGTTGATCTTCGAACTCTTCAGGTCATCCAAAACGTTTGCCAGAACGCCGGGTTTGTCGAAATGGCGCACGACGAGCTGCCACTTTGCAGCTGTCTTCTTGGCCCGATTCACCCAGTTGCGTACCGAGCCGTGGTGGAGATAATCGTTGATGATCGCCACGACTTCCGCTGCAACGGCATTCTGAGCCTGGTTCGTAGAGGCGCCGATATGATGAGTGCCGTAGACTCCTGGCAGCGAGGCGAGCGGATGAGAAAACGGTCCGCTTTTTTCCTCCGGCTCATTCGAGAAGACATCCGCTCCGACCTTCAGCGTTCCGGCTGTCACGGCTTCGCGCAGGGCGGCTTCATCGACGACTTCTGCACGGGAAGTATTAAGGAAGATCGTCCCGGGCTTCATCGATCGGATGATGTTCTTGCTTATCAGGTTTCGCGTTTCCGGTTTCAATGCGACATGGACTGATACGATGTCGCAATTGGGGATGAGTGTTTCGACCGAGGCCGCATATTCAACGCCGAGCTTCTCTGCTTTTTCCGGCGTGAGCGAGCGGGACCAGGCGATCACATGAAGGCCGAACGCTTTTGCCCGCGTAATTACTTCCCGGCCGATCTGGCCGACGCCGATAACTCCGATCGTTTTTCCGAAGACTCCATCGGCCTTGGAATATTCGCTCTTGTTCCATTTTCCGTTGCGAAGGTCGGTCACGTTTTCAACGACGCGGCGGTCCAGCGAGAGGAGGAGGGCCATCGTCAATTCGGCGACGGCGATGGAATTCTTTCCGGGACAGTTGGCAACGTAAATGCCTCTCGTATTCGCCGCTTTGACGTCAATCGTGTTGACGCCCGCTCCGGCACGGATGATGAGGCTGAGGGACTTTCCTGCGTTGATGCAGTCCGCATGGACTTCCGTTGAACGAACGATCAAGATTGAGGCATCTCCGATATTAGCGGCGAGCTCTTCAGCTTTGAGCTTCGGCTTATATTGAGTCTCGATGCCAAGGTTGGAGATGTCTGAGATGTACGACTGCGGAAATGAGTCTGCAATGAGGATTTTCATCTGGAGTTCCTTTCAATAAGAGAATTCTATTTACTGAAAGGTACGCTTCTCTTGGACAACTATCAATGAACAATCAACCCCGCGAAGGACACGGGGCGCTGGAAAGCGCGCAATCAACGATTATTGAACGGTGAGGACGGAATCAGTTTCCGATTTGAAGACATCGAAACTCTTCTGACCGAAGAGAAATACACGCTGCTGGCCGTACTTGTCGAAGATAAACGTCGCGGGCACCCCGCCGCTCCATGACGGGTTCAGAGAGGAAATGAACTCATCTTCCTTCTTCACGTCGCAGACGTAGACGGGAAAAGTGACACTGTGGCTCCTCAGAAAGGGGAGTATTTTCGAATCGATCTCGTCCGGGTAATCCACGCTGATGGCGACGACATCGGCAGCACTATCGGCGATTGCCTGCCGCAGTTTTTCAATGTCCGGGAATTCCTCAACGCATGGCTGGCACCACGTTGCCCAGATGTTGAGAACAAGGATCTTCCCGTGCCGCTCCGCGATCAACCGGTGAACGCCGGCCACGTCGATCGTCCTGACTTCGATCTTGGCGGACTTTTCCTGTGCACGGGAGGGAAGGTAGGTCAATGAAAACAGGGCAAAAAAGATCAACGGGGAAAGGTTAAGCACGATCAGTCCACTTTCTTGATCGTGCAGCCGAATGCGCGGGTTTCGGAAATCGTCACTGGCTTTCCGGCGAGCACTTCGTCAAGCGCATTGCGCAGGTCGTGCGAGGAGACTTCTGATTCGCGCCGGGAATCATCAATCCTCCCATGGTAGAGAATCTCCAGCGACGGATTCAATACGTAGATCTCCGGGGTTACTGAAGCTCCGAACTTGTTCGCGATGACGTTTTTATCATCTTTCAGGATGGTGAATTCAAACCCGTGCTCTTTTGCGTGCTGCTTAATCTCGTCGACGCCTTCCTGTTTGTTGGCGTTGATGCCGATGATGACAACGTTCTTGTCTTTGTAATCATTGTAGAGGGAGACCATTCGTCCGTTGTATCCGTTCGAAACGGGACATTGGGTAGCAATGAACATCAGAACGACAGCTTTTGCGTCCTTATAGTCTGTCAACGAGTGCGTGACACCGTTAAAGTCGGGCAGCGTAAAATTCTCCGCTTTCACGGGCTCGGCGGCTCTCGATGCGGCAGAAAAAACAATAGCGATGGCGAGGATCAGAATCGGCACAGTGGATCGCATGGCATTTCGCTCCTTTTGGATTTTTTGTTTAGACTCTTAGAGATGGCAAAAGTTAAGGGCCGGCCCCCGGCAAGCGAAGCCGGAATGAAGTCTGTTTTGACAGTGTGATACTATTAAAAACTCCAGTACATCGGGCCAGAAAAAAGATGTCCTTTGCCGATAATACTCGGGGTCAGGATCAGATGTGGTTCTTCAGAAATTCTACCAACAGTCTCACGCCTACTCCGGATCCTCCTTTGGGAGTGTAGTCCTGATTTTCCTCCAGGATCGCAGTTCCGGCGATGTCGAGGTGTACCCATTTGTAGTCGCCGACAAATTTCTTCAGAAACAACCCGGCGGTGATGGCGCCGCCCCAGCGCCCGCCGGTATTTTTGACGTCGGCGACATCGCTCTTGATTAATTTTTCATATTCATCAAACATCGGAAGCTGCCAGACTCGCTCGTACGTCAGCTCGCCCGCGGTCTTCAGTGCATCCATCGTCGCTTGATCGTTTCCCATCATTCCTGTAGCGAAATGACCCAAAGCAACAACGCAGGCGCCCGTCAAGGTCGCGAGGTCGATTACGACTTCCGGTTTGTAATGAGATGCATACCCGAGAGCGTCGGCGAGAATCAGCCGCCCCTCGGCATCGGTGTTGTCTACTTCCGACGTCTTGCCGCCGTAATGGCGGATGATATCGCCCGGCTTCACTGCTGTGCCGCTCGGCATATTCTCCACTGCCGGAATCAGGCCGATCGCGTGCACCGGCACCTGCAGTTCCGCCAAAGCCTGAAAGGCGCCGATCACGGCTGCAGCCCCGCTCATATCCATTTTCATTTCTGCCATGTTCGCAGCCGGCTTAATCGAAATGCCGCCGCTGTCGAATGTGACCCCCTTGCCGACGAGGACGAACGTCCCGCTTTTCACTTTCACGGGATTGTGTTCGAGGATGATGAACCGAGGAGCGTGACTGCTTCCTTTGCTGACGGCGAGGATCCCCCCCATCTTCAGGCTCTCGATTTTGCGCTGGTCAAACACGGTAGCCTTGAATCCGTAATGGTGCGCGGTCTCCTGAATATCAAATGCCAAAGTTTCCGGATAGATTTCATTCGACGGTGCGTTCTCAAGATCGCGGGCATGGCACGTCGCTGTCGAGAGAATCTTTCCGAGCTGCACTCCGTTGCCGATCTCGTTGATAATTTTCTTATCCGGCGCGAAGATGGTAAGACTGGTGATCTTTTTCTTCTCCTCCTCGGACGTCATATATTTGTCGTACTTGTAGGTCGACAAGAATATCCCTTCAACGATCCCCGTCGCAGCATCGGTAGGAGAAAAATTAACGGTCTGGGCCGTGAGGATAGAAGCAGGGAATTCAACGCCAAGCGAGCGGATATTCATCGTTTCTGCAGCCTTTGCAGCTTTCGCGGAGGTCCGCCGGATTTTCTCAATGCTCAGTTTATCTGACATTCCCAATCCAATAACAAGAAGGCGGGGAGACTGGATTGCCTTTTCAGTGTACAGCGAAAGCAGATCCCCCTCTTTCGCCGAAAAATCCTTCAGCGATATCGCCGCGTGAAGCTTATTCTGGAGGACTTTATCGAGTGCTTCGTGCACCTGGGGGACGCCGTCTTTGTCCTGAACAACGAAAATCGCAATTGCGTCTGCTTTGATTTCTGAAATTGATTTTAGTTCACATCGTACGTCCATGTTCGCTCCTCAAGTTCCTTATCGTGCATATGCCGCCGCGCGCGCCACGACCCTCGTGACGACGTCGCCGAGCGGAGTATCGAAAACTCTTGCCCCGGCCGCGTTCATGTGGCCGTTGCCGCCGAATTCTTTCGCGAGTTGGTTGATCGGGATGGTCCCCTTGGACCTGAAACTCACTTTGATGCAGTTTTCCATTTCGGTGAACATCAGCCCCACCTTAACGCCGCCAACGCTGAGCGTGTAGTTGATCATATTGTCCGTGTCTTCCTCGGAGGTGCCGGTATCGGTGAAATCGGCGCGGCGGAGTGTGAGCGACGCGACAGCGCCGTTGTGCCAGAGCGCCAGAGAATCGAGGGCACGGCCAAGAAGTTTCAGCCTGTTGGCGGAACCTTCTTCGAAAATCATCTGATAGATCTTCGCGGGGTCTGCCCCGCGCTCCAGCAATTCGGCCGTGGTGCGATGGGTCTCCGGATCGGTTTTCGGAAACCTGAATGACCCGGTGTCCGTCATGATCGCCGCGTAGAGCGCTTCGGCGATGGGAGCGGTGATGGATTTGGAATCGAGGAATTTCAGAAGGTTGAAGATGATCTCGCCGGTGGCGGTTGCCGATTCGTCGATGACGTAAAGGTCCGCAAAGGGTTCGCGGTCG
This sequence comes from uncultured Chitinophagaceae bacterium, assembly GCA_964384415.1. Taxonomy (GTDB): domain Bacteria; phylum Bacteroidota; class Ignavibacteria; order UBA10030; family UBA8401; genus JAGVPT01. The sequence goes on from CAYLMV010000046.1 coordinate 28,471, forward strand.
AGGTGATGATCGATACAGATCTTATACGCGGAACTTCTGGAGAGCGCTGCCTCCAGCGCCTGAAACCGCCTCGGAGAATTTGAATCGAGCGCGATGAACGCCTCCGCTTCGGCAATGGTGCGGATATGTTTCACCGGATCGAAGGTGTCGATGGGGAAGAGGGCGTTCATGAACTCAAAATAGGCGGGCGTCTCGCTTTGGTTAATCACGGAAACCGTTTTGCCCCGCGACTTCAGATAGAGCGCAAGCGCCACTTCACTCCCGAGCGCGTCTCCGTCCGGGTTGATGTGGGTCGTGAGGACAAAAGTTTGCTTTGTCTCGAAGACCTCTTTGCATGTTGCAAATAATGCGTTCATGCAGAAACAAACAGTGTGATTGATTTGAAGGAACGGTCTGGGAAATGCCGGAATATCCGGAGGATGAACAGGATCATGCTCTCCGAAGTTTGCAGTATGGAGCCAATCAGCGGAGGATGCGCCTCACATTCCTAAATAAAAAAGGTGTGACTCAATAAATCAAAATTCTCGCCACACCTGCACTACTGTCCCGCTTTCAAGAAGGTATCAGACACCTTTTGGTAAATCGACCCGGCTATTTGATGGTCCAGGTGTCTCCGGAGTTCAGCAGCTTTTCAAGGTCGCCTTTGCCCCGTTTTTCAATGGCATTCTTGATCTGCAAGGTCATCTCGGATTCATACGTCGGACGTTCAAGACTCAGAAAAATTCCGACAGGCCTCGGAAGCGATTTGTTATACGTCATGTTTGCCAGAATGAATGCCAGCGTCGAATCGTTTTCGTTGTGGACGATGAGATCGTTGATGGAGTGCTGTCCATCCTTCAACGATACCACCTTCGGCGAGAACCCGTCAAGATGGACTCCCTTGTCTTTCTCTTTTCCGAAGACCATCGGCTTGCCATGTTCGAGGTAGACGACGTTTTCGTCCTTCGATTCTTTTTCGGTGAACGTGAAGAATGCGCCGTCGTTAAACACGTTGCAGTTTTGGTAGATCTCGACGAACGATGTCCCTTTGTGTTCGGCCGACCTCTTAATGATCTGCTGGAGATGTTTCGGATCGCGATCCATCGTTCGTGCAACGAACGTGCCGCCGGCGCCCAGTGCAAGGCTTACCGGGTTGAAAGGATAATCGATGGAACCGTACGGCGTCGATTTCGTCACTTTGCCGAACTCGGAGGTCGGTGAATACTGCCCCTTGGTCAAACCGTAGATCTGGTTGTTGAACAGCATCACGTTGATATCAATGTTGCGCCGGAGAAGATGGATCATGTGGTTTCCCCCGATACTCAGACCGTCGCCGTCGCCGGTGACGACCCACACGGAGAGCTCCGGCCGGGCCATCTTCAGGCCCGAAGCAATCGCAGTTGCCCGTCCATGAATGCTGTGAAATCCGTACGTGTCCATGTAATAAGGGAACCGACTGGAGCAGCCGATTCCGGAGACGAAAACCGTGTTCTCACGCAAGAGGTGGAGATCCGGCATGATCCGTTGGACTTGTGCGAGGATCGAATAGTCGCCGCATCCCGGGCACCATCGTACGTCCTGATCGGATTGAAAATCCTTTGCGGTATATTTTACGTCGGTTTCAGGCTTTTTCGAAACAACTTCCTCAACGAGCGTGCTCATACTCACTTGCCTCCCAGAATGTCATCAATTTTGCTTTCAATCTCCGAGGATTTGAACGG
>CAYLMV010000047.1:0-29902 GCA_964384415.1 uncultured Chitinophagaceae bacterium
ACCATCTTCATAAGCAGATTGTCGGGCTCGATGAGTGGGGGAATTCGATGCTCATGCAGATCCAGATGCTGCGGGACGATCCCAATATTTTCAATGAACTGGGCGCCAACTTTGCCGCACAATACAACCTTGTCTTTGCTGAGAACCAATACGCCATCGCGTGCGTCGGTATCGGCCATCGCTACCCTACCATTGAAATCTACTCCAGGTCGCAGTCGAGCCGGCCGTTTGAACATACCGATCAGGAATTGCGCGGCGTCAGCAATCTTGTCCATGCATGCCACGCCGCCATGGGAGGTCAGGTTTCGTGCAACGAGGAGTGGTACTATACTCCGATCGATGCCGTGTACAAGATGCCGTGGCATGTTCTTTTGAAATGGCGGGTCAACGTACCGGCCGGCTTCGAAGGGGGCACAAGCATCTACATCAACCCGCTCACGCCAATCGACCTGCGGGACAAACTCGTCCCGAGAATGTACCATCTCAGGGATTCGGGGGCGGTCACCAATCTGAGCATTGCGGAAGAATGCCGCCTGGCTCCTAATCCGCTACTCTACTATCTGAAGTAGAGCGCCCCAATGGAAAGAAGGGGCGGATCCCGTTCTGTAATTTCCACGCGCTGCTTCTTCCATCCATTCTGTTCGTCCCCCAATTATGTCGTTTCATCGGAAAAGATTCAATTCCGTGTAACTCTGCTGTTATTTTGCGTAGTGTAATCAATAATCAACCCGTATTGACGCCGGAGGTCTGCGGCGCGCAAGTTTTTGATTGCGCTCAGCGATCCCCTCCGGCCATTGGCTGCACGCAGTAAATTCTGGAATTTAGCTTATGAACTCGGTGATTCGTTGTGGACTGATTCTTTGTTCAACGCTTTTCTTTGCAGCGCTCTCGGCGCAGGAAAAAAGGGGCGAGATTTCGGGGCAGGTTGTGGACGGCTCGACACAGCAGCCGTTGATCGGCGTGAATATCATTGTTGTTGAAAGACCCAAGGTCGGCGCGGTCAGCGACGAAGATGGGAACTTTTTTATCAAGGATCTCGAGGTAGGTGAGTACAGCCTCCGCGCCGCGCTCATCGGGTATGAACCTACTGTTCTTACGAACGTTGTGGTCTCCACCGGGAGGAGCGCGAAAGTAAAAGTGAAGCTGGATGAGAATCCGGTAGAAATCGGCGAAGTGGAAGTGAAGGCCGACTACTTCAGCCGGGCCGGGTCGATCAGTCCTGTAAGCACCATCGGGCTCAGCGGCGCCGAGGTCGCGCGATCGCCCGGTTCCATTCAGGATATGGATCGATTGATGTTGTCTCTCCCCAACGTCGGAAATTCCAGCGATGAATCGAACGAATTGATCGTTCGCGGCGGCGCGCCCGACGAGAACCTCACCGTGATGGACTACATCGAAATTCCCTCCACGAATCACTACCCGAATGAATTCAATTCGGGCGGCCCCATCAACATGGTGAACGTCGACCTTATCGAAGACGTCCGCTTTTCCACTGGAGGATTTCCGGCTCAGTACGGCGATAAGCTCTCTTCGGTTATGGACGTAACGCTTCGCGAAGGGGACCGGAAGAGGGCCTTTGAGTCGAACACCGGGTTCAACTTTGCCGGCTTCAGCACGGTGATGGAAGGAGGGATTAATGACGGCAAAGGATCATGGATCGTCTCTGCCCGCCGCAGTCTCCTCGAAACGCTCAACAATCTCACGGGAATCACCGCGCTTGGGCTGACGGCCATCCCAAAATATTACGACACGCAATTTAAGATCGCGTATGATCTTTCTTCCACGCAGAAATTCATGGCGAGCGGTATCTTCGGCGATGACAAGATCCTGATCAAAGGAGACCCGAATGAAGAGAACATCCAGAAAGCGGGGATCACCGATTCTTCAAGCGTCCAGAACGTGAATGTTCACACGAACCAGTACGCGGTCGGGGCAAGCTTAAAGAGCCTCTGGGGCAACGACGGATTTTCCGTTCTCACGCTATACTCCTTCGGGAATCGGTACAATGTCGATGTGACGAACGATTTTACGCTCCGTTCATATGACGCCGTAGGAAAGGTGACGAGCAGCGATCTCCTGAATTCCGAAAATGCGTTCAATGAGAACAATTATGAATCTGTCCTTGCCGGCAGATATGATCTCGTCTATCGGCTGTCGGAAAGCCACGAGATCTCTGCCGGCGCGCAATATCAAACCACATGGAAATTCGACGGCGCCTCAACCTATCAATCGGATTCGCTCCGGTACGATCTGAACCGCGACGGATTCTTCGAAACATACCCGCCTCGATTTCCTTCCGGGGACGTGCAAACGCATTTTGGTCTGGGCGATGCCTACAAACTGAGCGGATACCTGAGCGACAAAATCTCGCTCTTTCCGAAAGCCACGCTCACCGCCGGTCTGCGGTATGACTACTTCAGCTATTCGGGCCACGGCAGCCTAGCCCCGCGAACGAGTTTCTCGTATGAACTTGTTCCGGAGCTGACCCGGCTGAATTTTGCGTACGGCGAATTCTACCAGGTGCAGCCGCTTCCGTACTATTCGGACAACCGCAACATCGGATACAACCGCAGCCTCCAGAACGCCCACGCGCGGCACTTTGTTCTTGGTCTCGAACAGGTTTTGGATGAAGGCCTTAAAGGGAGCATCGAAGTGTACGACAAGCACTATTCCAACCTGGCAGTGAGCGAGCAGTTTATTGAATCCCTTGCCGAGCCCACATTCCAATCGGATAAGCGCGTTACCGTGATGGATCGGCGGTCACGGGGCATAGAATTCTTTCTTCAACAAAAACAGGTAAAGGATTACTTCGGGACGGTCAGTTACTCGTACTCAACTACCGTTTCGGACGATCCCAGGGTCGGCATGGAAGGAAAAACGTTTCTCTCCGACTATGACTATCCTCATATCCTCACTGTTGTCTTCGGCAAGATTGTAAAGGGAACGCGCGCCTGGCTGGATGGATCCATCCTGAAATATCCGACGAGAATACTTCCATTCTCCGACGATATGGAAATCAGCTTCCGTTTCCGGTATTCATCCGGCAAACCGTACACGCCGGAAACGTTCGTTACCAACCAGCAAGTCTGGATCGGAAATGTAGCCTGGTCGAAAGGCGCCTGGGTGAACCAGTCTGTCGGGGTCAATACAGCGCGATATCCGGCTTACCACAGGCTTGACATCCAGTGGATCAGCCGTTATCATATGACCGGATGGAACATTGTTACGTACATCGCAATCCAGAACGTATACAATAGAGACAACATCGCTTCGTATGAATACGTGAGCGATGGGACAATCCAAACGCTCCACCAGTTTGCATTCTTTCCGGTTGGCGGAGTGGCCTTTGAGTTCTAACAATCAAATACTTCGTATTTAGCCGATCCTCATGCCTGAATCCCTCTGGCTTTATCCGCTTCTTTTGTGTACCGGCATCGTGGCAGGTTTGGTCGACGCGATCGCCGGAGGCGGCGGTCTGATTACACTGCCGGTTGCGCTTGCGGTCGGCATGCCGCCGAAGATTGCACTCGGGACGAACAAATTTCAGGCGAGCTTCGGAAGCTTCACGGCGGCATTTTACTATGTCAAACATAAGGTTGTCGATCTCCGGACCATGAAGGTGGGAATTCTGTTCACCCTTCTTGGAGCCGCGGCCGGAACGTGGGCGGTACAGCAAATAAACTCGGATATCCTCGCCGGGGTCATTCCATTTTTCCTGCTCGCGATACTTGTCTATACTCTCATCACTCCAAAGTTCGGCGAACGTGATTCGCGCAGACGATTCTCAATTACGCTGTTCTTTGTCGTTGCTGGACTTTCGCTCGGATTCTACGACGGGTTCTTCGGACCGGGTGTGGGATCTTTTTGGGCGATGGCCTTTGTCTACGGCCTCGGTTTGAATCTCACGAAAGCCACCGGTGCCACAAAGGTCATGAACTTCACAAGCAATGTTGTGTCGCTCGTCCTCTTTCTGTCCGGCGGGTACGTTTGGATTGAGGCCGGAATCGCCATGGCGATTGGTCAGGTGATCGGAGCGCGAATGGGGTCTTTGCTTGTTGTGCGGAAGGGCGCCTCGATCATTCGCCCAATCTACATCGCGATTGTCATCGCTACTATGTTAAAACTTCTCTACAATATATACATCCATTAGAATATCTGTAAAGCCTCAGCCTTGATCTCAACCTAGACTTTAGTCTCAAGCCTAATCTCACTCTCATCACTCCTCCACCTTGTTTGATCAGATTTTCTTCCCTACCTTATCGCCTAATATCTCTCTGGCCAAAATTCTGGAGTTACCGATGAACACAATTGCCGAACGATACGTCAAGCTTGTCCTGAAACTCGGCGTGTACGATGCCGACTATGTCGATGCTTATTACGGACCGGAAGAATGGAAGCCGGGGGGCGCGGAGGCTGTAAGAAAAGAGAAGTTTCCCTATACCGAGTTCCAGCGGGATGTGAAGCAGCTATTGGATCTTCTCGAGAAGGCGACCCCATCCCCGGCAGAGAAGCTCCGTCGGAACTCGATGTTGAAGCAGCTCGTTGCCGTCAGCGCAAAAATAGAGATGCTCTCGGGGAAGAAACTTTCGTTCGATGAGGAATCGTCTCAACTCTACGACGCCGTTGCACCCACGCGTTCCGAATCCCACTATAAAGTCCACCTCGATGAGCTTGGCAAGATGCTTCCGGGGGCGGGGGATGTATCCGCGAGGCTCGAGGCATACAAGCGGACATTTGTCATCCCGAAAGAAAAGCTGGACGCCGTGTTCAAAGCTGCTATTGCAGAAGGACGCAGCAGAACCATGAAGCACATTCAGCTGCCATCGCACGAGAGTTTCACCGTGGAATACGTGAACAACAAGCCGTGGAGCGGCTACAATTGGTACAAAGGAAACAGTTTCAGCGTTATCCAGGTGAACACCGATCTGCCGATCTTCATCGATCGAGCAGTCGATCTGGCATGCCACGAAGGATATCCGGGCCACCACGTCTATAATCTGTTGATGGAAAAGCATCTCTTCCGCGAACGGGGGTGGAAGGAGTTTTGCGTTTATCCTCTTTTCAGCCCGCAATCTCTTATCGCAGAAGGGAGCGCCAATTTTGGCATCGAGGTCGCGTTTCCGGGTCAGGAAAGGGTTGCGTTCGAACGGGATGTTCTTTTTCCGATAGCGGGGTTCGATCCTCAGCGGGCTTCCGAATACTACAAGATCCAGGATGTCAAGGCGAAGCTCGACGATGCCGGCAACGAAGCCGCGCGAAATTATCTGGATGGTCAATGGAACGCTGATGCGGCGGCCGAATGGCTTGTGACGTACGCGCTCTATTCGCCCGAGCGTGCAGCCCAGAGGGTGAAATTTATCGAACGGTACCGAAGCTACGTGATCAATTACAATCTGGGGCAGGAGATGGTACGGTCATTCATCGAACGGCGCGGCGGGACCACAGCCAATGCTGAACTGCGCTGGAAGGTATTTGAAGAGCTTCTCTCGGAGCCGCATACCCCGAGCGCCCTGCTCAATTGAGATTTTTGTTCTGAGAGAATTTTGTTGGTGTGACGTCGAGCGGTATTGAGAACCACGAGGCGCGGCGACCTCCCCGGACCGCGCCCCGCGTTCTTGAATAGCCTATTTGTCCGATATTTTCGTGTCGGCACTGTACACGGTGATTCCCCAATTATAAGGATCGGCCGGAGGATCATCGTTCCATCCGTCAAAACTGTGCGAATCGTCGCTTCGGTAATGAACGATGTACTCGCCCGCCTTTAAAAGAAGCGTTCCGTCAAACCGCCTGTTTTTCTCCGCCCCTCCAGCCGGCTCCGTCATCCGGTAGGTCATCTCCCAGACGGTCTTTCCGGTTACGGCGTTTTCTATCCAACCATAATCATCCATCTCGTCGTCACGCCCTTCACCCAACGCATAGATCCGGACCTCCCCATCTTTGGCGAGCGTGAAGTTCTTATGTTTGCGCTCGTCATCACCGACACGGATGATTCTGGCGAGGACCGATTTCGAATTATCCTCGTCGTACGGTGCGACGTCGCTTGAGGCAAACTTATCTTCGGCACCGAGTACGGTAATGCCCCAATGCTCCGGGTCGTACGGCGGCGCGGCGTTCCAATCGCCGTAGTTGTGCGACCCGTCGGAGACGTACGTCGCGACGTAGCTTCCTTTGTCCAGGTGGATGACTTTGTCCGTCATCCGGTTCTTTTTCGCACCGCCGGCATTCTGGGTGTCGAAGTATTTCATCTCCCACACTTTCTTATTCGTAGTGGCGTTGACGATCCAGCCGTAGTCGTACATCTCGTCGTCCGATCCTTCGCCGATTGCCAGGACGCGCACATCCATGCCGCGTTTCAGAGTGAACCCCTTGGAACGGTATTCCTTCTCCCTCACGCGGGTGATCTCCGCGATGACATTCTTTGACGGGACGTTTTCGTACGTATAGATCTGCACGTGGTCTTTCGCCTCGGGCAGTGACGTTCGCACGGTCATACCCCAGAACTCGGGATCGTACGGCGGCGGTGCGTTCCACTCGTGCGCGGAGTGTGAATCATCCGTCACAAAAAACGCGGCATACGTTCCGGCGGGAAGTGAGATCGTCTCCTTATCCATCCTGTTCTTTCTGTCTCCCCCTGCGTGCTTCAAGTCCCTGTTCATCATCGTCCAGACAATGTCGCCGGTCTTCACGTTTTTGATCCATCCATAGTCGAAGGCGCCGTCCGAACGGACCTCACCGATCGCGTAGATATCCAGCTGTGTCGGTTTGTCGAGGATGAAACCCTGATGTTCCGATTGGTTGTCCCACAATCCGGACATCGAGAAGAGGGAATTCTTTCGGTATCTCTCTTGGAGATCCTCAATCGCTTTCTTATCTAGATGCGTCCCGTTTCCTTCGACCACGATGGAGAGGTCTCTATAGTCCCCCGAAAAATCTTCGCCATCATTCCAGTGGAAGACTTTGTCTCCGAGAAAATCCATCAGGTCGGAAAAGCCGTTGATGCTGAAGAACGAGTAGGGAAACGAAGCGTAATAGACTTCGTATGTTCCGGGCGGCAGTGAAACTGTGTCTGAGTAGACGACTGTTGTGCGGTCGTCATTTTTGGAAGATGCATGCCGGACGTCCCATACCATCTCTCTCGTGTCGGAGTTGAGAATCCATGCCCGGGTCCAGAGAGGATGTTCTCTATTCGAGCTGACGACTTTAATAGAGATCGTTTGCGGCTCGGCGAGGGTAAACCCCTCGAACTTCACTTCTTTTTTGTGGAAGTTCTTGATCTCAACCAGCACGCCGCTCTGCGCCTCGTTGCGACCCTCGAGAACAAAAAGTAAGGCAACGAATAGCAGGAAGAATTTTCTGCCCATTGCAAGCACTCCTTTCAAAAGTCTCTCATAGTACAAAATCACTGACGGGAAAATTGGCTTCATCTTTCTACGAAAGCACTCCATTTTTGTTTCCAATCGGGCAAAAACGGCTGCCGGCATCCCTGCAATCGGATCGGGTGAGCGCTGGGATAGAATCGATGCGATGTAACTCGCGGACCCATAACGCTTTGCGTTGCCGGACGATCACTCGGCGCGGCGGATTGAGATTTCCCCCCGAAATATCTATTTTGATTTTCAGGAATACTAACCTACACCAGTCAAAATGGAGGAGTGGATGAAAACAGTATTTTATCTCGCTGTCGGTGCGCTTCTTGTTTGTTCCGTGGTTGTTCTTGCCCAGGATAAGTCTGAGACTCGCAGAGTCGACCGGCGGGAGCGCCGTCAACAAAGACGAATTGAACAGGGAGTAAAAAGCGGGGAGCTCACGCCTCACGAAGCCAGGAAGCTGGAACGCCGTGAATCTAAAATCGAACGCGATAAGGCAAAAGCCAAATCCGACGGGAAAGTGACTCCGGCAGAAAGGCGGAAGTTGAACCGTGAAGAGAATCGGACGAGCCGGGCGATCTATCGAAAGAAACACAACAACCGAACCGACGAGAACCCGCGGGGACGATAGGCGCGAGACAGAGTAATACGGTAACTTCTTTTCTCAAGGAAGAAGGAAAGGGGACATGGAATCTTGCTCCAGAATGGTCATTGCGAGGAACCCGGCGTTTCCTTGTCGGGTGATGAAGCAATCTCCTTCGTAATAAGCGTTTGTAACGCAGTATGGTATCACGTCGCGACATCTCCTGCTTCAAAGGGAATCGCAATGACCGTTTCGAAAATGCATCATCGCCTTTTACTCATAGCAATTGAGTCCCCATTTCCTTACTTTAGCGTCAGCCATTAACCCCCAAAAGTAAAAAGAATGTAGATGCGACTTCTCCTTTCGTACCTTAAACAGTACTGGAAGCTGGTTGCCTTTGCCCTGCTCCTTGCGGCGATCAACCAGACCTTCTCGCTCCTCGATCCGCTGATCTTCCGGCACGTCATCGACGAGTACGCAACCCGGTTCAAAGAATATACCGCGACACAGTTTTTCAAGGGGGTCGGAGTGCTGCTCGCTTTGGCCGTCGGGGTCGCGTTTGTGTCGAGGGTGGCGAAGAATTTTCAGGATTATTATATCAACGTCATCATCCAGAAGCTTGGGGCACAGATCTATTCCGACGGGCTGAAACACTCGCTCGAACTTCCGTATTCGGTCTTCGAAGACCAGAGAAGCGGCGAGACCCTGGGAAAGCTTCAGAAGGTCCGCAGCGACGTCGAACGGCTCATCGCCGCTGCGATCAACATTCTGTTCACGACGCTGGTCGGCGTGATCTTTGTGACGGCGTATGCCGTGAGCGTTCACTGGCTGATTGCGCCGGTCTATTTCTCGACGATCCCCATCCTGGCAATTCTCAGTTCCGTTCTTGGGAAGAAAATCAAGACGATTCAGAAAACGATCGTCGCCGAAACGACGAGCCTCGCCGGATCGACGACGGAGTCCCTTCGCAATATCGAGCTAGTAAAAAGCCTTGGACTTGCTCAGCAGGAAATTACCAGGCTGAACAATACCACGGGGAAAATACTCAAACTCGAGCTGAAGAAAGTCAGATATCTCCGCAGCCTCAGTTTTATTCAGGGGACGTGCGTCAATTTTTTGCGAACGACAATTCTGTTTCTCATGCTCTATCTTATCTACGCGCAGCAGATTACGTTCGGACAATTCTTTTCGCTGTGGATCTACTCGTTCTTTATTTTTGGACCGCTGCAGGAGCTGGGGAACGTCATTAATATATACCGCGAGGCGGAGGTTTCGCTCAACAATTTCGAGGCTATTCTCAATACGCCAAAAGAAGTGACGCCCCCTAATCCCGTCCCGGTCACTGGAATAAATGTCCTTGAGTTTCATGACGTGAGCTTCAAGCATCAGTCCGCCTCGAAGAACGCTTTGAACGGCATCTCGTTCAATACAAAAATGGGGGAGACGATCGCCTTTGTCGGACCGTCGGGTTCGGGCAAGACGACATTGGTGAAACTGCTTGTCGGATTGTATTCTCCCCAGTCGGGAAGGATCCTCTACAACGGCCACCGAAGCTCAGACGTCGATCTGAACCAGCTGCGCGAGAGGATCGGTTTTGTTACGCAAGACACGCAGCTTTTTTCCGGCACCATCAAAGAGAACCTCCTCTTTGTTAACCCCGGAGCTACGGACAACGATTGTCTGGAAGTGCTCCATCAGGCTGCATGTCAGAGTCTCCTGGCGCGGGCCGATAAGGGGCTCGACACGATGATCGGAGAAGGAGGGGTAAAAGTTTCCGGAGGCGAGAAGCAGCGTCTCTCGATCGCGCGCGCCCTCTTGCGGCGCCCCGATCTGCTGGTGTTCGACGAGGCGACCTCTTCGCTAGACTCTCTCACCGAAGAGGAAATCAGCGAAACGATTCGCGATATCTCGACGAGAAAAGACCTGATCACAATCATGATCGCGCATCGCCTCTCGACAGTCATGCATTCGGACAAAATCTTCGTGCTGGAGAAAGGGCAGATTGTCGAATCCGGCCGGCATCGGGAGCTGCTGGAATTGAAAGGCTTGTATTATGCGATGTGGAGACAGCAGATTGGCGAGCGGGAAGTCGGGACGACGCGTGCCGCTCTCGCCGCGGCAAAAAGCATTGCAAAAAACTGACTTTGTTTGGAACCCACTTCACTTCTTCATCAAGTATGCCGCGTGAGCCGCTCCTGCATTCGCATGAGCGCGCCTGCCAAGGTTTCAATCCAGGAAGAGGAACCCCTCATTGATAGGTGAGCTTTGCGCGCTGGCGACAGCGTGCGTTTGGTCCGTCAGTTCCATAATGTTCGCCGGAGCAATCCGCAGAGCCGGATCGGTCCAGGTCAATGTCGCGCGTCTTGTCTTTGCGGCGATTCTCCTTCTCCTGACGATTTGGGGGGCCAACCTGAGTCTTCCTCTCAAGTTTTCGCAGTATGCATATCTCGGCATCAGCGGATTCATAGGGCTCGTGTTCGGAGACACCTTTTTATTCAAGTCGTTCCAGGTTAACGGAGCCCGGATCAGCATGTTGATCATGTCGCTGGCCCCCGCCATCAGCGCCATACTTGCCTTCATCGTTCTGGGGGAATCGCTCACGCTTTGGGGCATTGCGGGAATTGTTGTGACGACGGCCGGCATTGCCGTTGTCGTTATCGCAAATCAACAGAGCCGGTCTGAGCGCGTGAAAATAACCGGACCGGGGATGATCTACGGATTTTTCGGAGCAGTCGGGCAGGGTGCGGGGCTGGTGTTCGCGCGCCTCGCATTCAACGACGGAGAAATCAACGGATTCGTCGCCACCTTTGTGCGGATTGCCGCGTCTCTTGTTATTCTTCTCCCCCTCACGCTCGCAACCCGCCGGATCAAGGATCCCGTCGGAACGTTCTCACGCGACAAAAGGGCTTTGGCGCTCACTATCGGGGGCGCAGTTTTTGGACCTTACCTTGGAATCACCTTCAGCCTTATCGCGATTACCTACACAAAGGTCGGCATCGCGGCAACGTTAATGGCCACAGTGCCCATCCTTATGCTTCCGCTCGTACACGTGATATATCGCGAGCAGCTTACATGGCACGCGATCGTCGGAGCTTGCGTGGCAGTCGCAGGAGTGGCGATTCTTTTTCTTCGTTGAATGTTCCAAAAATGGACGGCAAGGATTTCTGCTTTTCAAGGGTCGAGTTCTCTCGCGCAAGTCCTGTCATCAAGGAGATGAGGCCGTTTTCTCCCGCGAAACTGCCGTTCGGATGTCGTATTGCATTTCGACAAACTAATCCATACTTTCTGCTCCATAAACAAAGTATGGGGATGCCAAAATCAGTTTCGGAGCTACATTGAGCAAGAAAGTCTTAATCGTCGACGACGAAGATTTCTTACGGAGTTTCTATTCCCATTACTTCGTGAACAAGGGCTTCACCGTCCTCGAGGCCGACAATGGGCTGGACGGCGTCAGCATCGCAGAAGCAGAGAAACCGGAGCTCATTCTCCTCGATCTCATCATGCCCGGCATGCACGGATTCGCCGTGTGCAAGCAGCTTCGTGAGAATCCAGCCTTCGATGATACAACGATCATCATTACTTCAGCGAAGTCGTACAAACCAGATATCGACAAGGCCCTGGAGCTGGGGGCCGACGCGTATGTGATCAAGCCAGCTGAGTTCGATGAGCTTTATGAAATTGTGACTGAAAAGATGAAGCAGCGCGCGAGGAAGGGAGCATGAAGGTTCGCTTCTGGGGGACCCGCGGCTCAATCGCTACGCCGGGACCTGCGACGTTGAAATATGGAGGGAATACTTCGTGTGTGGAGGTCCGTGCCGATGGCCATATTCTCGTATTCGATGCCGGCACCGGGATTCACAATTTAGGCATCCATCTGGGGAAAGAATTTTCTTCGAAGCCGATCACCGTTCACGTCTTCATCAGCCATACCCATTGGGACCATATCCAGGGCTTCCCGTTTTTCATGCCGGCTTATGGAAAGCAGAATCGGATTATCCTTTATGGTCCTCCGGGGCGGGACAAGACGCTCCGTCAGATCATGCGGATGCAAATGGATTCCGACTATTTTCCCGTTGCCCTCGGCGATATGAACCCGAGCATCGAGATCCATGAAGTGAAAGATCCGATTACAATCGGAAACCTCTCCATCACGAACTTCTACCTGAACCATCCTGCAATGTCGCTTGCCTACCGGGTTTCGGACGGCAGGAAGAGTGTTGTCTATGCGACCGACAATGAGCCGTACAAGTACACGCTCCCCGCACACGACGATACCACTCAGCGGCTCGGGCTTCCGGAATACCTGGACGACAAACTGATCGAGTTTCTCACGGGGACGGATTTGTATATTGGAGAGGCGCAGTACACTCTCGAGGAATACAAGGCGAAGCTCGGCTGGGGTCACTCACCGATAGAATCGATCGTCGAATTTTCGGTAAAGGCGAAAGTGAAGAGGCTCGCCCTCTTTCATCACGATCCGTACCACGACGATGCATTCGTTGACGGAATGGTTCGTCACGCGCAGAAACTTCTCGCCGATCAGAAGAGCGCCATAGAGTGTTTCGGCGCAAAAGAAGGGATGGAAGTCGAGTTGTAGCCTCAGTCTCCTCCCATCCCTCTTCAACACGCAACAGAGCGTAACCTCACTTCACAGTTTCTTCAATCCAATCTCCCATCAGCTTCAACGCGGCCGGATTCACCGTCTCCTCGATCTTCGCATACTCCAGAGGCGCGCCCGTCTCCGCTTTTTGAAAGAGATGGTTGAGCCCCGGCAATATGACTGCTTTCGCACGTTTGTTGCCGCTCTTGCTGAACGCAGCATTCATTCCCTTGATATTCTCTTCGGCGGGAACCTGGAGATCTTTGCTGCCATTCATTGCCAGGACCGGACAGTCGACTTTTTCCAGCGCAGGCGCAGGATCATACGTCAGGAAGAAACGAAACCAGGGGGATGTAATCTGGTTTGCGTTCGCTTCTGCATCTTCGTGGTTCACTTTTCCGCCGGTCAATGTATCATCTGCCATTGACTGTTCGATTGATGAAAGAACGCGAGCCTTCAGTTTGGAAGTATCCGATTCACTCGCCACTAATGCAAAGACGGTGCGATCGCGCTGGAGGTTGTGCCTGATAATCTGTGCAGGGACTCCCATTGCCGCGCTGATGAGAGAATCCTGCAGGCAGATAATCCGGTCGCCGCGGATCGAAGGGCCCGCCATCAATACAATGAAGGCAATGTCTTTCGACTGGCTCGCGACCATCGGGGCGATAATTCCCCCTTCGCTGTGACCCAGAAGGCCGATCTTGTTTGAAATTACGTCCGTGCGAGATTTCAAATATGTTACACCGGACTTTACATCGCCGGTAAAATCTATCGTCGTTGCAGTTCTGAATGTCCCTGTCGATTTGCCAACTCCGCGGTCATCGACACGAAGAACGGCAATTCCTCTCCGGGTAAGATAATCTGCGATAACGAGGAATGGTTTCTGCCCGAGAAGCTCCTCGTCCCGGTTCTGCGGTCCGGATCCTGTGATGAGCAATACCGCTGGAAAAGGCCCGCCGGAGCTCGGTTTTGTCAACGTGCCTGCCAGAGTGAAACCCGACTCCGTATTCGTGTAAGACACCTCTTCGCTTGCATACGGGTAGGGGGGCGTTGGTTCCTGCGGATGACGAATGACCGCAACCTCGCGGATTGTACGGATGTCGAGAGGAAGGGAGACCCCGCCTTGTTTCCAAAATCCGATCATAACGGAATCCCCGGATTGCAGCACTCCATAGTATCCGCCGGAAATAATCTTGACCTCGAATGCCACGCTATCATTGACGATTGATGTCTTGTCCACGACGATGCCCTTCGCCCCTTGATCGGGGCTGTCCATCGTGGTTTTGAGTGCACCGGTCGAATCTTTGTCGACATGGAATACTATTCGAAGTTCCATTCCCTGGAATTTCAAACTCCCCTGCCAAAGACCGACGATGTCTCTATTCGACGCGGTTGCAGGTTCAAACATGGAGAATAATACTGTACAGGCTAAGAACGTGATACGCATTAACATTTTCATGGAGACTCCTTCATCAAATGACGTGTGGAGCTTAAGATTCGCTGGTTGACTGTCGTTTAGACTGAAGACTCTTGTCGGGCAGCCGGCCCGCTTTCTTCGCGAGATCGGTCAGCAGAAATTCAATCTGCGCGTTGACGCTTCGAAGATCGTCGGCAGCCCATTTTTCCATCGCCGAATAGAGATCGCTGTCCACCCTGAGCAAGAACTTTTTCTTTTCGGTCATTGGTACAATGTGCCTGTATTGATGACCGGCTGAACCTCATGCTCGCCGACAAGCGCCACGAGCAAGTTGTTTACCATCGTCGCTTTCTTTTCTTCATCGAGTTGAACGATATGCTGCTCGCTCAACGCCCGGAGCGCACTCTCGACCATCCCGACCGCTCCTTCGACGATCTTTTGGCGGGCGGCAACAATGGCCTGGGCTTGCTGACGCCGCAGCATCGCTTGCGCGATCTCCGGGGCGTATGCAAGATGGCTTATGCGGGATTCAATGATATTAACGCCCGCGATGTCGAGCCGGGCCTGCAATTGTTTTTGCAGATTTTCAGCAATCTCTTTCGGATTGCCGCGAAGTGATGCGCGCTCTTCGTCCTGGGCGTCGTACGGGTACTCCGACGCCAGAGAACGTATGGCCGTTTCGCTTTGCACGGCAACAAATGTATCATAGTCCTGAACATCGAAGAGGGCACGTGCAGAATCGACAACACCCCAGACGATCACCGCGGCGATTTCGATCGGATTGCCGTGAAGATCGTTCACCTTGATCTTATCGCTGTTGAAATTGTGGATGCGAAGGGAGACGTACTTTCGTACCGAGAAAGGATTTGCCCACCACCAGCCCGCTTCCCGCATTGTGCCGATGTAGCGTCCGAAGAATACAAGAACAGCGGCTTGGTTTGGCTGGACGACAAAGAACCCGCGTACTGAGAGTCCGATAAGGATGGCGAGTGGAACGAAAACCCAGACTAGGTCCGGCTGCGGGTCGCGCGGAGAGACCATTGCTCGGAGAACTCCATAGTCCACCAGCGCAAGCACAAGCGTGATAACAAAAGCCACGAATCCGTTAATTCGTTTGGCATTGTATTCGGCAACGTTTTGCATATTTTTCTCCTTTGATGATATCGTGACAATATCATTATCATATCAAAAAGTCAAGTCATTTTTGGAGAACTGTAGGATGAGGCCGAAAACATTGATTATAATTCGCAAAAAAGAAGGCGTCGAATCGCACGGTTTTCTCTCGAAGCCTGGCCTCGGTAGGGAGTTTCACATTGATCTTTGCTTCCAAAACGTCGCCTTGAAAATTCCGAAAGCGGCCCGGATTCCCTCCGCGAAGTCTCATCGGTTGAGGGGAGATTGCATTTCGAAATTAATAGTGCTTTCATGATTCATGAAAAAAGTCTACGCGTTGTTCCTCATCCTCTTGCTACCTGCCCTCCTCTCCAGCCAGTCGAGAGATTCGGCGACAACGCTCATTTTTCTGTCGGACACACAGGCGCCCTTATGGTTCGAGAAGATTTATCTTCAGTACGAAGAGAACGAAAAAGCCACGGCGCTGATTTTTGCCGACATCCTTCAGAAACAAAATGTCGCCGCGGTGATTCACGGCGGCGACCTCACTTCGCACGGCTCCGACAAACGATCGTGGAGTCAAATTCGCCCGTTCATGGATTCGCTGCGGGTCCGTTCGATACCGTTCCTGGCCGTGAAGGGGAACCACGACTACCTCTTTTCCGCGGGGCTGGCGATGCGGAATTTCAGAAAGTATGTTCCGGAAACCTACAGCGACTATTCTTCGTGGCAATTTGGATGCGCGGCGATCGTTCTGCTGAATTCAAATTTCGGACAGCTTGAGAACTCGGACATCCTGCGACAGCAGATTTGGTATGATTCAACGCTCGCCGCTTATCAGAAAGACAGCACCATCCGTTTTGTGATCACAGTAGATCATCACCCGCCTTTTACAAACGACAGAATGGTTTCCGGGTCACAGGAAGTCAGAGAGCGGCTCCTTCCGGCATTCTACCGCTCTTCGAAAGCGGTTGTGTTTGTTTCCGGGCACGCTCACCGTTTTGAACACTTCCTGAAGAGAGAAAAAGACTTTATCGTGATAGGCGGAGGCGGAGGATTGCTGCACGACGCCCGCAGAAATCCGAACGAGATGGATCTGTATGATGGCGCCGACGGCGGCATGTTCTTCCATTACGCGCGATGCCGTGTAACGGCAGATTCGATCTTGTTTGAAGTTGTTAAAGTAACTCCTGATTCAGCCAAAAAGGAAGTGGTTCACCGATTCACCCTCTTCCCTCCAAAAGCCGCGAAGCAATAAACCATCCCTTTATCCTCTGCCGGAATTTTCGTATATTCTCTCTT
Organism: uncultured Chitinophagaceae bacterium; assembly: GCA_964384415.1. GTDB lineage: Bacteria > Bacteroidota > Ignavibacteria > UBA10030 > UBA8401 > JAGVPT01. Next base: position 16,383 of record CAYLMV010000047.1, read on the forward strand.
TGACGTTCACTGTTCAAAGTTGATTGATGACTGTCTATGCTTTCACTTGACCATATCTCCGTCCAATTCGGCGGCCGTTACCTCTTCGACGACCTTTCCCTGATGATCGGTCCGCACGACCGGATAGGGCTTGTGGGTTCGAACGGGGCCGGCAAATCGACGCTGCTGAAAATCGTCGCGGGCCTTTCAGAGGCCGAAAGCGGCTCCGTGAGCAAAGCGCACTACGTGACCGTCGGTTATTTGCCGCAGGATGGCGTCACGGCGGCCGGCAAAACGCTCTATAAAGAAGTGGAGACCGCATTCGAAAACATTCTTCTTGTTCAACAGGAACTGGACGAGGCGCACGCGTTGCTGAGTTCGCTCGATTCTTCTTCAAATGAGTATATGGAGGTGCTGGAAATATTGGGGGAACTTCAGCACAAACTTGAGGATCTCGATGCATTCCGGATGAAATCGAAGATAGAGCGGGTCCTGATGGGCCTCGGTTTTTCCGTTGCAGATCTGGAGCGCCAGACGGACGAGTTCAGCGGCGGATGGCAAATGCGCATCGAATTAGCAAAGCTCCTCCTTAAAGAGCCCTCGGCTCTGCTTCTGGACGAGCCGACCAATCATCTGGATATTGAATCCCTCCAGTGGCTCGAAGAATACTTGCATCAGTACAACGGCGCCATCATTCTTGTTTCCCACGACAGGGCGTTCCTCGATTCTCTGTCGACGCGCACGTTCGCTCTGAGTCTTGGCAAAATGGAAGAGTATGCCGGAAACTATTCCTATTACGAAAAAGAGAGGGTGATCAGAAAGGAACTTGTCGCCAACGCCTATAGAAATCAGCAGCAGCAGATCAAGCAAACACAGCAGTTTGTCGACCGGTTCCGCTACAAAGCGACGAAGGCGCGTCAAGTGCAGAGCCGCATCAAGCAGATGGAAAAGATGGATTTGATTGAGATTGAGGACGAGGAAGAGGAAATCCATTTCCATTTCCCCAAGCCCCAGCAAAGCGGCCGCGTCGTCATGGAACTTAAGCGCCTCGACAAAAGCTACGGCGAGAATAAGGTCTTTGGCGGGTTGGATTACACCATTGAGCGGGGAGACCGTATAGCGGTTGTCGGAGTCAACGGCGCCGGGAAGTCAACGTTTGTGAGAATTGCCGCCGGAGTTGAACCGTATAACGGAGGTGAACGCGTCGTAGGCTATAACGTCATCCTCTCGTACTTCGCCCAGCATCAGGCAGAAGAATTGGATCTGAAGAAAGAAGTCCTGCAGATCGTCGACGATGTCGCCACGGGGGAGATCAGGACGAAGCTGCGCACGATTCTCGGGTCGTTTCTTTTTCGCGGGGATGATGTGTTTAAAAAAGTGCAGGTGCTTTCAGGCGGTGAAAAGAGCCGGCTCGCCCTCGCCAAGATGCTCCTCCTTCCCTCCAATTTTCTCATCATGGACGAACCGACGAATCACCTGGACATGCGATCCAAGAAGGTTCTTCAGGAAGCTCTCTCCGAATTTGAAGGGACCTACCTGATTGTTTCGCACGACAGGGCGTTTCTCGACCCCATTGTCAACAAGGTTTTGGAGGTTCGGCACGGCGGCGTCAAGACGTACCTGGGGAATGTCAGCGAATACCTCTTGAAAAAAAGGGAAGAGGCGGGAGGGAAGGTTAAGAAGGAAGAGAAAAGAGATAAGAGAGAAGATAAAGAAACGGTTCATGTATCGGATAAAGAGAGAAAGAAGGCGGAGGCAGAGAAGAGGCAGCAGCTTTCCAAGAGGCTTCAGCCGCTGAAGAAAAAACTAGAATCAGTAGAAAAGAAAGTCGAGGAAATGGAGCTCCAGAAAAAGGAGCTTGAACTGGCGATGGCGGACCCCGAGCTCTACAAGAACGGAGATACGGCAAAAAAAACGACTGAGGCGTACAACGCATTGCAGGAAAAGCTCAAGTCGTCATATTTCGAATGGGGAAAGCTCACCGAAGAGATCGAAAAGATCAAGAGCTCTTAGCGTACATCGAAACATTGTCAAGGTTTGGAACCTTGACAATGTTGAGCCCACCTTGTCAAGGTTTTGAACCTTGACAAGGTGGGGGCTTCGATTGGACAAAAACATGCCTGAACGCGGAGATATTTTAACGTTGACGATCGAATCCTCGGGATTCGAGGGGACGAGCATTGCCCGTCACGAGGGACTTGTCGTCTTTGTGGAGGGGGCTGTGGCAGGTGATGTCGTTAAGGCGCGTGTCTACGGGAAAAAGAAAAAACATCTCGAAGCACGGGTGGTAGAAGTTCTGCAGCCGTCGACGTCGCGTACCGCGCCCCGCTGCAAATATTTTGGTACCTGCGGCGGCTGCCGCTGGCAGCATGTTCAATACGAGAGCCAGCTCGCCTTCAAGCAGCAGCACGTGATCGACGCTCTCGAACGGATCGGCGGATTGAAGGGCATTTCCGTCCTGCCTATTGTTCCATCCAAAGAAATCTATTTTTACAGAAACAAGCTCGAGTTCTCATTCGGCGATCAACGCTGGCTCACGGAAGAAGAAATGGCGTCCTCCTCTGCCGGCAATGAAGAAAGACCGCGTGAAGTGATCCTGGGATTTCACATTCCTCAGCGCTATGACAGAATACTTGACATTCACGAGTGCCATCTTGAATCGGAATTGAGCAACGGCATCCTGAACGCGGTGCGCGCCTTCGCGGTGAAGAACTCGCTGCCGGTGTACATCTCCGAGCCGCAGTCGGGCTACCTGCGCAATCTTGTCATCCGCGAAGGAAAAAACACCGGGGACGTCATGGTCAACCTCGTTACGTACGACGATCGCCCCGACGTTATGAAAATGCTGACAGAAGAACTTACCGGAGCGTATCCCGAGATCGTTACGCTCGTCAATAACATCACATCGAAAAGGGCGAATGTTGCCGTTGGCGAATCTGAAAAGGCGTACTACGGCAACGGCATGATTACGGAAAAAATCGGATCGCTCCTTTTTCACCTTTCGGCAAACTCATTCCTTCAGACGAATACCCGGCAGGCGGAAACGCTCTACTCCATCGTAAGAGATTTTGCTGATCTGAAATCGTCGGATGTGGTCTACGACCTGTATTGCGGGACGGGCGCCATTTCTCTTTCCATCGCCGGCGCCGTGAAGCGTGTCGTCGGAATCGAACTGGTCGAAAGCTCGATCGCGAACGCCCGGATGAACGCGGATTATAACGGTATCAGCAACTGCGATTTTATTGCGGGTGATCTCAAAGATCTGTTGACGAAAGACGTCGGCTGGATGAAGGAATACGCGAAACCTAATGTGCTGATTATCGACCCGCCCCGCAGCGGCATGCATCCAAAAGCCGTTCAGCAGGTGGGGGAGATGCAAACTCCGAGAGTTGTCTATGTGAGCTGCAATCCGGCGACGCTTGCGCGGGACATCAAACTTCTAGCTCCCTTCGGCTACTCCGTTCAGAAAGTCCAGCCGGTGGATATGTTCCCTCATACCTACCATATCGAGAGCGTCACCCTACTGTCCTTGGCAGGCCCCGTGTCGTGATTCAATCGAACGTGTAGGTAATGCCGAGGGACATCGAAATCCCGCTCAAATCCATTTCAAAATTGTTCACCGCTCTTCCCAGGTTGTCAGAATAGCTTCCGACGACAAGGTATCGGTACTCAATCTCGAGAGAGATAACCGCATTTTTCGAATACCGAAAATGGGGAGCGACACGGCCTTGCAATCCAAACCCGGTTCCGCTTTGTGAATTCGAGTATGTACCGCCGGATGAGAGCGATCCCGTTTCCGTGATGTACCCAAGAGCATACATCGCTCCGACTTCGGCTTCAATTGGTGTCTTCGGAATCGTGGTGCCAATGCCGATGACGAGAGGATAGACCGTCCACCTGGTTGAGCTCGATACGTCGAATGATGGTGTGGGCGAGCCCGTCGATGATCGGCCGATGGCATAGTAGTCGTAAGACCGCGAAACCGTAATTGCTTCCACCCGAAGGAGCATATACGGTGCCATCCGCGGCCTGATCCGTATGAACCCGGCGAGGTGCAGCATCGACTGAATCTTGTCCACTCCCACGTCGAGAGAATTATTCAGAAAAGCAATTTGGTCGTTAACGATATCGGGGCTGACGAGCGTGATCCCGCCGGAGACGCCGATTGAAAGTTTAAAATCATTTTCTTCCGAATCGAACGTGCCGGCGGTATCGGTCTGTGCAACCGCCGGCCCCCAGAGCAGAAGTCCGGAGATCAGAGCATAAATCGCGGTTCTCATAGGAAAGCCTCCTTATTAGATCCGCACTGCCGAAATGCGAGAGATATACGTATTTGGGGAGACCCCGTAGAGTTCAATAACATAGATGCCCGGGGGGACTCTCTTGTAGTCGTTATCACGCCCGTCCCAGATTACCGTGAACGATCCGAAAGGATGGTGCGGGTTGTACGCCAGAGTCCTGACCGGATTGTGAAATCTGTCGAAGACGAGAAGTGAAACGAACTCATTTTGTCCGCCGGTAGACGGGACGCCGTAGAGAATCCACGTGCTGTCGGTAAACGGGTTCGGGTAATTTTGTTCGATGAAAAAATTTGGCGGAATGTTTCCCGATGAACTGACGGGTCCGACGGGACTTTGGGAACAGGAGAACAACGCGGCGGAGAACAATAGAATGAAGAGGAGTTTAAGATTCATAGCGCCTCCCTTGCTCATGAGATCTTTATACAGCAGCATTGAACGGTACGTCTCGAGGATGTTCAACGTACCCCGGCGGCCAAGGCACGGTGACCCTCAGGCCAGCCACTTCTCGAAGAAACCTGCAACACGTTCTTCGTACTCTTTCTGCGCGATGTTGTGGATGTCTGTATGGTTCGCGCCGTCTATAAGGTACAATTCTTTGGGATCATGCGCAGCGGCAAATAACTGTTCGCTATACTGATACCGTATGCGGGCGTCGCTTTTTCCATGGATGAACAGAATGGGGACGTTGACGGTTGCAAGAGCCCGAAGCGGAGAGACTTCGTGATGACTGAAATGCGCGATATGCTCCGACCGCTTCATCGCAACGTTTCGCAGAAAGTGCCACGGCATCCACAAAAGTCTTTTTTGGTAATCGACTGTGATCGTTCGAAGGCTTGTGAAGCATCCTTCCGCCACAACGGCGCGAACACGCGGCTCGATGCTCGCCGCCTGGACCGCGATTGCCGCCCCCATCGACGTTCCAAAGAGGCCGATCTTGCCGATGGAAGAGATACCCCGTGCACCAAGAGAGTCGATCGCCTTCGCAACGTCAAATTTTTCATAGAAGCCGTATGTGCAGAAACGCCCTTCGCTTTTCCCGTGAGCACGCGAATCGTACATCATCACGTTGAAATGCCGCGCGCGAAAGACGTGGGCGAGGCGGAGTCCGCTGATCTTGTTGTCGCCAACCCCATGAAGGTAGAAAATCGTACCCCGCGCGGGTTTGTCGGATGGAAGGAACCATGCGTGAAGCCGCTGATCGTTGGCGCTGTTGAACCAGAATTCCTCGAACGGGTCCTTGAGGTCCGCAGGCGTAAGCGGCTCGGCCCGTTCCTTGTAAAAATCCTCGCCGCGGCGACGGGGATTCAGCACCATGATCGGTCCGGCCACGAAAATCACAAGAGTGCAGGCGAAGGCAAAGGCAACAATGGCCAGCAAAAGTCCCAGGAGTATCGTCATGCGGCCGCCGATCTGTTGTGATCAAGCAGAAAAGCGCGAAGCGTTTCCACTTCCTCGGATGAGTTGTAGAAATGCGGCGACACGCGAATCATTCCTTCACGCAAAGAAACGAAGATATTCTTGCTCTTCAGCAATTCGAAAAGCTGATCCGCCTTGGGGCATTTGAATGAGACGATCCCCGCTCGATGTCCGCGCTCCCTCGGAGTGATAAGCTCGAACCCCGCATCGTCGGCGGCAGAGATGAGCCTGTCGGTGAGTGTGAAAAGATGCGACTGGATGTTCTCGATCCCAACCTCCAGCAAGAATGTCGTCGACTCGCACAATGCAACGATGCCCGTCAAATTCATCGTGCCGTTTTCATACCGGCGGGCTGTTTCATCGAATTCGATTCTGTACCGGAGAAAATCCCCGAAGTAATTACGATTGCTCATCCAGCCTGCATACGCCTGGTGAATCTGACCCTGCAAGGTTTCCGAAACATAGATGAACCCCAAGCCGAGCAACCCCATCAGCCATTTCGGTCCGCCGCACGCCAGGAAGTCGATCTTCATCTCCGTAACATCAAGGGGCGATGCGCCGAGCCCCTGGATCGCATCGACGCAAAAAATCACGCCGCGCTTTCTGCAAATTTCGCCAATCGACGACAGGTCGGCGCGGAACCCGGAAAGGAACTGAACAAAACTCAGCGAGACGAGACGGGTGCGGGGCGTGATGACTGCTTCGATCTGCCCGGGGGTAATCTCCCCGCGGATGGATTTGATGAAATCGATTTCGACGCCGAGCCTCTTCAGGTTGATAAAGGGGACGACATTGGAAGGGAATTCGCTGTCGTTGAGGACGATCCGGTCTCCCGATCGCCACGGCAGACCCGCCGCAAGCAGGCTTAAACCGTCCGACGTGTTGCTGGTGAAAGCGATTCTGTCCGGAGAAGAACCGACCAGCGTTGCGAGGTTCGCTCTCGTTTTTGCTGCAACCGGAAGAGTAGAAAAAAAGGAGTCAATCTCTTCGACTTCGCACCGGTCAAGAAAGCGATCCAACGCCCCCCTCACCTGTATCGCCATCGGGCTGACGGCGGCATGATTCATCCAGATCTTCCCGGTGGAAAGAAACGGAAACCACGATCGATATAGTTGGAGATTATACTCTTGCATCGTTGCATCACGTAGATGTGCGGCGCATCCCCGGTACGTTTTTTAATATAGCGAGCGATGAAACCTTTCGCAAGCTTTGATTCTCCACCGGTTCTTTACCTGGTTCCAAAACTCTGTTTGGGAACCAGCGGAAACAGCGATGACGCCGTTCTTAAGCAGAGATGCTGCATGCTCCGATCCCAATCAGAGATTGGAATCGAGATGAGGAGATACCGTCATTGCCTGAGTTTTGATTCTCCGGCAGTTCTTCGTATATTTTTCCAACAATTTTCGTGCGGATGTCGACACCACAGACTCGAACTCCTCGTATCGCTCTCGTGCATGACTGGCTTACTGGCATGCGCGGCGGAGAAAAATGCCTGGAAGTATTGTGCGAGCTTTACCCCGATGCGCCGATCTATACCCTGCTCCATATCAAGGGGGCCATGTCGCCCCTTATCGAATCGAGAGAGATCCATACCTCCTTTATCCAGCGTCTTCCGCTCGTCGAACAAAAATATCGGACATACCTTCCCCTTTTTCCTTTTGCGATTCAGTCATTCGACTTCTCGTCATACGATGTGCTGATTTCAATGAGCCATTGCGTTGCGAAGGGCGCAAAGCCCAGGCGGGGAGCGTTCCATCTTTGTTACTGCTTCACGCCGATGCGGTATGTCTACGAAATGTACGACGAGTATTTCGGAAAGAACCAGGCCGGCGCCGCGATCCGTGCGGGGATGGCAGCGGTCGCACCGATGCTGCGATTGTGGGATAGAAGGACCGCATCACGCGTCGATCAATTCGTGGCAATTTCGGACCACATTCGCAAAAGGATCGAGCGTCATTACGGACGCGAAGCGGATGTCATCTTCCCTCCGGTTGACACCGAGAGGTTCCGTGTCTCGAAAAGGGACGACGGCTACTATCTCATTGTGAGCGCTCTCGTGCCGTATAAAAAGGTCGACCTCGCCGTACAAACATTCAACGCAAACGGTCTTCGGCTCGTCATCGTCGGCAAAGGTCCGGATGAAGAAAAATTGCGCCGCATAGCCCGCCCGAATATCGAGTTCGCCGGATGGAAGGATGATGCGGAGCTGGCGACGTTGTACGGCGGATGCACGGCGCTTCTGTTTCCGGGGGAAGAAGACTTCGGCATTGTCCCTCTCGAAGCGATGGCGAGCGGAAAACCGGTTATCGCCTTCGGGAAAGGGGGAGCATTGGAGACTGTCGAGGACGGGATCTCCGGGGTCTTCTTCTACGAGCAGACCGCGGCCGCGCTCGACGATGCTGTCCGCCGTTCGGCCGGGATCCGTTTCGATCCGATCCGCATCAACGCCCGGGCCCTTCAGTTTTCCCGCAGTATCTTCAAAAAAAATCTTGGAGCATACATCGAAGAAAAGGTGAAGCGGCACGCTGAACAGTCGCACGGTTTCGCACAAGACCCATGAAGAGACCATCAAGCATACCCGTCAACTCCGGCGGAAGAGAGCGGAAGATCCTCTACGCGATACTTCTTATCGCGGCGCTCCTTCGTCTCGGGGCAATCGCGGAGTTCCATTCGCCCCTCATCTCCGATGATAAGGATTACGACGCGATCGCGCGTGCGGTTGTGCACGGAGACGGTTATTCATTTGAAGGGAAGCCGACGGCGTACCGGCTTCCGGCCTACCCGCTCGTTCTGGCGGGGACATACTTCCTTTTCGGCGAGCGTCATTATCCCGTCAAGATTCTCCAGATGTTTTTCGATATCGGATCGTGTCTTCTCCTTTATGCGATCGGGAAGAAACTGTTTTCGGTGAAAGTGGGATTGCTTGCCGCGGCGATCCTTGCGGTATACCCGATTCAAATTCTCTATGTGACGCATCTGATGACTGAAACCATCTTCACAACGATCTTCCTCTTGATCATCTGGGTTGTCGTGGAGAAAGAGCATCAGGCATCCACGCCCCGGTACGATCTTCTTCTCGGAGCTATGATCGGGATTGGAGTCCTCATCCGCTCGCCGATAGGATTGTTGCCGCTTGTCATTCTCCTCTATCGGTGGAGAACCGGTCTTCCGGTGCGGCAGGTGTTCCTCTCCGGTGCCGCGATGTTCTTTGCCATGTTTCTTGTGCTTTCGCCGTGGCTCGTCAGAAACTACGTCCAATTCAACAGAGTGACGGTCACGAGCAATGGCGGAGTGAATTTTTGGATCGGCAATCATCAGAACGCAAGCGGCTCGTATTCCTTCCCGGGAACGGACAATCCTCTGTCCACGATCGACGATGATTTTCAGCGATCCGAAGAAGGGGTCAAGCTCGCCTTCGACTTCATCCGGTCTCACCCGGCCGAAGAATCCGTCATTATCGGAAAGAAATTTGCCCATTTTTTCGCCGCCGATTATTGGCTGATGATGACGATGGAATACAGGCCTGAGTGGGCCAATCCGGTACATGCCGTGACGGTGTTCCGGCAGCTCTCGCTGACAAATGCCGTTATCCTTCACGTGCCGTATGTCGCCGTGTTGCTGCTCGGAACATTTGCCCTAATCTTCTATTCCCATCAAGATGAAAACGCATTCTTCTTCTTCCGGACACTTCTGCTGTACTGGCTTTCGGTTCATCTCGTCTTTTTTGCCGATGCCCGTTATCGTTTTCCGGTTGTCCCCATTTTTATCCTGGCTGCCGCTTATGGATGGTATTTACTGCGCGAACGGACCTGGGTTTTCACAAAGGCTCGAGTGGTGATATTCTCCCTCATCTGCTTGCTCTACCTGGGAGGGTGGATGGGCGAAGTGGTGACGCTCATCCGGCAATAGGCATCCCCACTTTGTTGATCTTATGAGATTCAGTTAAACGCCAGTCTCATCCACAGGCCGCCACGATATTCTACCCCGAGATTGATCCTAGAGAATTCTCCCTTAACTCAGTACGACAAAAACCCCTTCGGCGCGAGAGCATGATGCCTGTTGACTGTGCCTTCGGTCAATCCTGGCTGCCATTCGACCGCTTGGACGCGGCTCAGCGGCTAGACACCTGGTTGATTGACCGGACTCAGCGAGGCAGGATTCCAACGAGTCGTGTCCGATGCCTTTCAGATGAGTTCAAACCAAACCTGTCCCCAAATACTCGTTGACTTTTTAGGCCTCCTTCAGTATCTTTATAGTCCAATTTTCTTTTTCTTTGAGGGAAAGCGTTGGAAACGAAGCGAAGCGCCGAACGAGAATGTCCGAAAATCGAAGTCATCACATAACCAAAGAGAATAAGTTCCAGATTCTGGTTATTCCTCAAGGGGATGCAGGGGCGAAGCGGTCGTTCGGTTTAACACTCAAGGGCATTATCGGATTATTCGCCGGACTCGTCGTTTTTATTCTTGCGCTCTCGATCCTGTTGCTCGGCTACACACCGCTTGGAGTCCTGGTTCCTGCCTCCAACGCAGAAATTCAAAAGAGGTACGGCAGCCAGCTCTACGATCTTCAGACCCGACTCAGCAAACTCTCCGAAGAAGTAATCGTCATCCGGGAGTACAATCGGAAGCTCCGGACCGCCCTCGGCGAAGTCCTTGACAAAGACAGCGCGTCGGCCTCGATGGCAGCGAATGAAGAGGAGGCTGCGCCGCAGCAGAACGACAGCGAAGTACAGGCTCCTGTGTCGGCGGAGCCCCACACAAAAGTGGAAGAAGGAGTCGAGGCGTACTCGGCGCCTCATGCGGTCACCAGCAAATCATTTCAGGCTTCGTTTCCGCTTTCTCCGCCCGTTCTCGGTTATGTCTCCCGGGGTTTTGACGACGCACAGAGGCATTTTGGCATCGACTACGCGGGGCGCCGCGGGTCAATCGTGAGCGCCGCAGCCGACGGATACATCGTGTTTTCGGGCTGGACGTATGACGACGGCAACATGGTGATTATTTCGCATGGCGGGGGATACTTTACGATCTATAAACACAACCAATCGTTGCTCAAGTCGGCGAACGATTTTGTGAAGCGGGGTCAGCCGATTGCTCTTCTCGGGAATTCAGGCAACACGAGTTACGGTCCTCACCTGCATTTCGAACTCTGGAAAGATGGGCAACCGCAAAACCCGGATGAGTATTTGATCGCAACGGAATCAATGTGAGAGAGGGACGTAACCATGGCTGATAAAAACGCGGTGAAAGAGCTCAACCTCATCGGCTCGGGTACCACGGTCGAAGGAAAAATCCGGACGCAGGGCAACATTCGGGTCGACGGAAAAATGGTTGGCGAGCTTCACGCGGCGGAAAATGTTGCGGTCGGATTGACTGGCGAGATTGAAGGGAATATCAACGGCAGGAATGTCACGGTCGGCGGAAAGATCCGCGGAAACATCATCGCGGTCGACAAACTTGTTTTCGAAGGAAAAGCGGTCGTGCGCGGCGACATCCGATCCGCCCGGCTTGTGATCGATGAGGGAGCGGTATTCGACGGCAAGATTTCTATGAGCGATGCGCGTCCGTCGGGACACGACATCCAGAAATACTAGGCGCCGGGCCCATGGAACAGCCGGACGACCGGGGTTTCGCGGACAATCTCCGCGGTCTGGGCCCATATCTGACGATGGGCATCCAGCTGGCTGCGGCCGTTGTCGCATTTTTCTTTCTCGGGAGATGGCTCGATCAGCGGTGGAACACGTCGCCGTGGCTCATGATCACCGGCATTACGCTGGGAGCGGCGGGCGGGATGACAAAATTCATCATCGCCGCGATGAAGTTATCTCATCAGCAAGACGCGCTGGATGCAGAACACAAACAGCAGAAGAAAGTTTGATCTCTCGTTTCCGCGTCACGTCGCGATCGCCTTCATCGCGGTTGCGGGAATCTCTTCGTATCCGCTCTTCGTGTACGCTTCTGCTGAAGTGACGAAGGCGTGCATCGCAGGAGCTGTGATCGGTCTCGCGAATGTCTTCGCCGGTTATGCGGCAATCGAATATTCGATCGACAAGTCATACACAGTCTTTTTGAAAGCAGTGCTGGGGGGAACCGGTGTACGCATGTTTGTCATGCTTTGCGTCATCCTGGTGCTGATCAAGTTCCTCCGGTTTAACGCTGTGGCGCTTGTTGGTTCGTTGATGGTCTTCTACAGTCTCTTTTTGATTCTTGAAGTGATGTTCATCCAAAGAAAAATGACAACAAAGGCGAAGGGTTAGCACTGTGGCATCGATGTTTCTCCTGCAAGCTCAGGCCGCAGTTCACGCCACGACGGATACCGTCCGGACCGTCGTCGATTCGACGCGCGCCTCCGGTGGGGAAGGCGGAGGGGAGAATCTCTTCACGCATCTGCTGAAACACGTCCAGGATTCTCACGAGCTCGATACGCCGTTCGGCCAGATCGCCCTGCCGCATTTCTCTTTTTGGGGAATCGACATGTCGCTTACAAAGCATGTCGTGTTCCTGTGGATTGCTGCACTCCTGCTCGTTGCCGTTGTGGCATGGGTGGCACGCAGGAATACCAAAAGCAAAGTTCCTACAGGATTCGGCAACCTGGTGGAACTCTTCATCGTCTTTGTCCGCGACGAAATCGCGATTCCGAATATGGGACCGGGCGGGATGAAATACATGCCGTATTTGCTGACGACATTCTTTTTTATTCTGTTGATGAATCTGTTCGGGCTTGTTCCCTACGGAGCGTCCGCTACCGCAAATGTCAGCGTGACCGCGGGGCTCGCCATCATTGCCTATGTGATGATCCAGGCATCGGCGATCCGTGCGCAGGGGCTCGGCCATTACCTCTCCCATTTTACCGGAGGAGTCCATTGGCTCTTGTGGCCGATTATGATCCCTATCGAGGTTTTGGGAACGTTTACAAAAGCGTTCGCACTCTGCATCCGTCTTTTCGCGAACATGACGGGGGGACACATCGTCATCGTTTCCTTGCTCGGACTTATTTTTGTGTTCGGCAAACTGTCGCCGACGCTCGGCTACGCGGTATCGGTCCCCTCAGTGTTGTTTACCCTTGGCATCAATTTGCTTGAACTTTTTGTCGCATTCCTTCAGGCGTATATCTTTACCATGCTCACCTCGCTGTTCATGGGGCTTGGCATGCAGTCGGAAGAACATGAAGCTCACGAAGAGCATGCACACTAAAATGATCACGACCATCCTTCATCATTCACCATCTTTATCCAATTAGGAGAAATACAATGGACGCAAATCCAATTGAAGTAGCAAAAGCCGTCGCCACCCAGTGGGGTTATTTAGCAGCCGGATTCGGGGCAGCAATTACCGTTGTCGGCGCAGGCCTCGGAATCGGAAAACTTGCAGCAGCGGCCATGGAAGCAAGCGGCCGTCAGCCGGAAGTCGCCGGACAGGTCCGCACGTCCATGCTGATCGCAGCAGCTCTTATTGAAGGAGCCACCTTCTTCGCGCTCGCAATTTGCATTATCCTTGCAACAAAGTAATAACGGACAGGTATTGCTATGCTAGACATTAATCCAGGCCTTATACTCTGGACGATCCTCACGTTCATTATCCTTCTCTTCATTCTCTCCAAGGTTGGATGGAAGCCGCTTGTCAACGCCTTGCAGGCGCGAGAGCAGAGCATCCGCGATGCGCTCCAAAAAGCGGAAGAAGCGAAGCGGGAATCGGAGCGCATGCTTGCGGCGAATACCGCCGCCATGGCAAAAGCCAATGAAGAGACTTCGCGCATTCTTAAGGAAGGCCGCGAACTGGCAGAGCAGATGAAGAGCGAAATCGTTGCCAAGGCGCGCGAAGGCGCGAA
>CAYLMV010000048.1:0-9826 GCA_964384415.1 uncultured Chitinophagaceae bacterium
GTCATGGATGCTTCTCCCGCCAAAGGACGGCGGGATCAGCATGACATTTACGGCTACTTTCTGCATAGAAATCATTTTTGAGATGGCTTCTAGAAGAACTTTGACCATCTTAAGGAGGATCGTTGATCACCAACAGACCAGCAGAAACTGAATACGTTCCATATTACGCACGATACATATCGCTCGTCCCCGAACCTGACGTGCTTGCAGTCCTTGAGGCCCAGATCTCTCAGATCGAAGAAATAGAAGGACTGATTTCGATGGAGCGGGAAAAATACCGATACGCCCCGGGCAAATGGAGCATTCGTGAGGTCTTTGGGCACCTGGTCGACGGTGAACGAGTTTTCGGATATAGGGCCTTTTGCATTAGCCGGGGCGAGGCTGCTCCCCTGCCCAGCCTCGATCAGAATGCATATGTAGCCGAGTCGCGCTCCAACGAGCGATTGCTCTCCGACCTCGTTGCAGAGTTCAAGTGGATCCGCATGTCCAATCTTGCATATCTTCGCCACTTGAAAGATGCGGACTGGAAGCGGATGGGAACGGCGAGCGGCAATCCGGTCTCCGTGCGGGCTCTCGCCTACATCATGGCCGGACACCTTCGTCACCATTTTGGCGTGTTGTGCAGCTCCTACGGCGTCTCTTCCGGAGTGTAACCGATTCGCCTGCCGTGCGAAGTTCAGAAAAAGCCGTAGGGCGTGGAAGGGGGTGTGAGTGCAGAGCAGCGCAAAAATTCGTAAATTGTCTTATTCAATTCCAATAGAAAAAAGAAGGGACACACTATGACAACTTCACTCCTTGTTCTCATTTTGATCGCTGTAGGAATTACCCTCCTGACTTCCAGGGCAAGGGATGCCGCTTCACCCGTTAAATTAAAAAACCTCGGGTTGGCAAGCCTCGGGCTGGCCGTCGTGGCCCTGATCTCGGAATCCTTCACGGTTATCGAGCCCGGTTATGTCGGGGTCCCTGTGACATTCGGCAATGTCGGCGCACAATCTCTTCCGGCCGGTATCCATCCGATCTTTTTCCTGACGGATGTTTACAAGATGTCGATCCAAACGAAAGATTACACGATGTCTTCGGTCCACAACGAAGGGAATAGAACCGGCGACGACGCCGTCGCGACGCTCTCACGCGATCAGCTTATTTTGAAATTTGATGTCAGCGTGTGGTATCATCTGGATCCCTCCCAGGCAAACAACGTTTACAGCAATATCGGGCTCAATTATGAGGAAGTGATCGTGAGGCCGGCCATCAGAACCGCCCTTGTCAACGCTGCAACGAAGTACGACGCCAGCGATGTCATGTCTCTCCAACGAGATGCCTACACGAAGACGGTCACCGAATTGTTGCTTGGTGAACTGAACGGCAAAGGCGTCATTCTCGACAACGTTCTTATAAGGTATGTCGAACCGCCGACGAGCGTCTGCGATGCGATTGCGGCAAAGCTCAAAGCTTCTCAGGAGGCACAACAGATGGAGTATACAATACAGTATGCTCAGAAGGAGGCGCAACGAAAAGCGATAGAGGCTCAGGGAATTTCGAATGCTCAAAAGATCATCGGAAATGGATTGAGCCAAAACTATCTGCAATGGTACTACATCACACAGCTCAAAGAGCTTGTGAATAGTCCAAATAACTCGACCCTTATTCTGCCGTTCGATCAAAAGTTGGTACCGCTGTTGAATCTGCCTGGCAAGAAGCAATAGCCGCACATTATATCGGCTGGACGACCGGAGTCAATGTTAACTTATTGAACGAATCCGATTTCAATCGGTTCTCCCCGTCGTTCTTAGCCGCGATTGAAACCAAGTATATGTAACACTGGGGGGAGTGGCTCTAAAGCCACTTCATACTACTAATTCATCCGACCTCCAAGAAAATTCCGAAGGCAAGGCAAGATAATATGGTTGAATTCCGCTCCACCCCATCCGCGGCTGCACGTTTTCGAAGCATGCATCAGTCGGGCTGCTTCATCCTGCCAAACCCCTGGGACATCGGGTCGGCTGTGTACCTTCATCACCTCGGCTTCAAAGCTCTTGCCACGACTTCAGCAGGATTTGCTTTCTCCCGCGGACTGCCCGATTCGGCCAGCGCACTTTCGCTTAAGCAGGTGTTGGAACACGTGAGGGAAATTGCAGCCGCAACACCGCTCCCCGTCAACGCCGATTTCCAATCGGGCTACGCAAACGACCCGGAAGGCGTGGCAAAAAATGTGGAGCTATGTGTCCGCACCGGTGTGGCAGGTCTTTCCATCGAAGACGCTTCCGGAGATGACTCGTCACCGCTTTATCCGCGCGCCGAAGCCATTGAGCGCGTTCGTGCGGCACGAGCCTCCATCGACGGAACGAAAGTTCCCGTCGTGCTGACCGCGCGATGCGAAGCACTCTTGGTCGGAGAGCGCGATCCCGGACGAACTATTCTAGATCGTCTCACCGCCTATGCCGATGCCGGAGCGGATTGTCTCTACGCACCCGGCGTACGAGAACCGGAAATGATTTCCGCTATTGTGAAGGAAGTAGCGCCCAAACCTGTCAACGTCCTGATCTCGTCTTCCATTCCGGGACTATCGTTCGCGACGCTCAGTGATCTCGGAGTCCGGCGCATTTCTGTCGGTTCTGCGCTTGCACGAGTAGCATGGACATCCTTTATCCGCGCTGCGAAGAAAATCGCGGAGACTGGAACGTTCGATTCCTTTGAAGACGCAGTCCCATTCAGTGAACTCAATAAGATTTTCCAATCGTAAGAGATCATAGCAAATCATGCCGTCGACGCGGCGGGAAACCGTCAGTCTAAGCCGTATTCCATATTCTATAACTGCTCAAATTGGGACTTCAGCGCGACCATCGTAGGAGCGCGTCGATGCAATCAAACTGCAGCGCTGCCTAGGCTCGAGGAGTGGTGCATTTTGAAAAATCGAGTCGTTGCGGGGAGCCCCGCTTAACGCGGGGGAACGAAGCAATCTCCTTTTGAGACAGGGGATTGTTCCGCCATGTGGGATACCTTCGGGACTTCTCCCGTTCTTCGAGCGGGATCGCAATGACTTTTCACTTACAGTAGCTCACTGCCCAAACTCGCCGGCGCTTGCATTCCGCTCAACAAAATAGTACGTTTGCAGAAGTGTAATCGGGGTTCACTGGGTGGGTCTGCTGCTATCTTCTATAACCTGCATCGAGCTCCTATACATCTGTTGGAATCCAGTCAATGCATCATCGGCGGCAGGCACTTGTTGCCAAACTACAGAGTTCTTGTTCCGCCGCAATCGTTTCCGAATCAGCCGCGGCATCGGAGAAGTTTTCGAACGCCGGGCAGGCGCAGGCAAACAACGAGGAACGCTAAATGAATAGAAACACTGCTTCGATCTCATTCTTGGTTATCTGTCTGACACTCGGCGCCCTTCTTCTCACACAGGTCATTACTCCAATTGTCAGTGCCGCTATTTTCTCAATTGCGCTGGTGCTCTTTGGAAGCCTGTCAAAAGGTTTCCGGACCAAAAAAGAGTCGGCCGAAAAGAATTGAAGAAAATGGACAAATGCCGCCGATGCAGGCATCCCGCAGGATCTTTATTTTCATCAAACACTCTCAATCACAATCATCCAACGTACCTGGCGGCTGAAAGGTATCAAGCTGTTAGTAGCCAGGTTCATATTGGGACTTATCAATGCCAACGCTGATTTCAAAGCCGACGATCATCGAAGCTGCCGGCAACCTGCCAAAGCGGATTGAAGAATACATCGGCCGTGTGAATTCCGGACACGCCGAGGTAAGCGTCGCGAAGATGGTATCGCCAGCCGGCTGGGTCGAACCCGGTCAGAAGCCCGCTTTCCAGGAGGTGACTCTCGTGCTGCGCGGCTGCCTGAAAGTGGAACATACGAATGGATCGATTGAAGTGAAAGCCGGGCAGGCGATCGTGGCTCAACCCGGCGAGTGGGTGCGCTACAGTTCGCCGTATGAAGGAGGAGCCGAGTACGTTGCCGTCTGTCTTCCGGCATTCTCGCCGGGCACGGTGAATCGAGACGGGTAAATTCCTCCTTACGTTCGCTCATGGAGCGCGACGCATGGAATAATTCCGCGACCGCCGGAACGATAAACTCCGCCGCGTGAGAAGTGTCTATAGAAAAGAGCTTCGATCCGGCAACGACGTCGAGCCGGTGCAACTCCAGGCCGGAAAGAAAAGCTGGATGAAAGCGAAGCAACCATCAAAGACAGGCTTCTGACCGGGGTGAAATGTCAAAGCGTCGCCTGCCCGTGATATCAATTCTATCCATGATAATGACGGAGCACTTTATGATGAAGTACGTGCCATATACCGTGTTCGCGCTCTTGTTTCTGTCGGCGGTCTCTTGTATGCCGCCTCCTCCGCCCGTCCCAGATCAAGCGCTCCTGGTGAGACTGCAATCTCCAAACTGTACACTTGTGGATGGGTTTCTGAATTATGAAAATGATTCCATTCAGGTCGCGTACGTCTTCTGGGCTGAAAATGGATTGGTCGGCGTGTACGTCCACAATAAGCTTAAACAGCCTTTGTACGTCGACTGGAAGAAATGCTCATTCATCACCGGGACGACAAAACACGATTACTGGGACGAAACCGTCACGGTGACGACGAACGGATCCTCAGCAGGATCGTCAGAGATAAGTTCCGAGTATTGGAAGACCTTCTATTCGGGGACTGCAGGGTATAGTTTAACCACGTCCAACACCATTTGGTCCGCCGTGACCACAGTAGCTAAGCCCGAGAGGATTACTTTCATACCGCCCGGCACCACGATCTCCCACACCTTTAACTCAATATCCCAAAACCCCATCGATCATTTAGACAAAGCACAGCTCCTTTCGAAGGACACAACATTTAACAATACTCCGACGCACGTCATACGGTATGAAAAATATAAAGGGACAACCTACAGATTTGATTCTGTTGACACCGGCCCGCTGACGGTGCATATGCTGTCCAACCAGTATGTCATAGAGAATTCACCCTTGACTTTCAGAATATTCATGACATATTCCTTGAGTGACAAATTCACATCAGAAGCGTTCATCGACAACCAGTTCTACGTCGATCAGATTACTCAAATTCCGCGCTCAAGCTTTGATACAAAATCCGCTCCTGATGTTAATCGCAACGTATGGGCAACTCCGAATTCGTTTTACGTCTTTAAGCTTGCCGATGCCGTGACTCCATGACTGGAAATCAAACCATTCAAAGAGTGTTGAGATCAAGCTGAAGGAGATCGTTCGATGGAGGTTCAAATGGCCGTGATTCGGATTGCCGCTCTCTTCGTCTGAATTTTCGTCTTGATCAGGTCGTTCAGTGAGTAAGATCTATTCCATTATTCTCAAACCTGTTTCATTTCGCCAATGAAGTACGCGCCGGTGAAGTATTCATTCCTTCTCATTCCATTATTGACTCTTGGCCTGTGGACGGGATGTAAACGGAGTTCTGGCGACGCAATACCTCCGGGTGCGTATGCCTACACAAGCTACGATACCGGCGGCACGGTCATCGTGCGAGGCTGGTTCACAGCGGTCATTTCAGATTCCACCAAAGTGACCGGCGAATGGCATTTTGAGCCGGTCGGCAATCCGCAAAGAATCGGCCCCCAGACAGGGGACGGAAAACTTGTCGGAGGCGTCAACGGCAAGAAGATCTGGATCGAGTTGAATCCGGATGTTAGGAACAACAACCTTCAACTCAATGGAACACTGGTTTCGGAGAAACTCTCCGGTCAATGGACCTGGATAAGTTATGACGGGATGGCAAATCAAGGGGCGTTCGATGCGGTCAGAAAATAACCGCGATTCCTCGTAAGCGACTTCATTCCTTCAATCCATTCTCTTCTTCGAAATTGAATAGTTCAACAATGAATAACCAATTATCATCGACCCTTGCCGCCCTAAACCGTTGTAAGGCTTACGCAGCCAGTGTCTTCCTGACGTATTGCCTCTCCTGCTTCGTCGGAATTGTGATGTCGCATTTCGGAAACAGTGTTGCACTTTCGTACCGGGACAGAATCGTAGGAGATGCGCTGGTAAATGGCAAGGCTTCAATCAATTACCGTTCAGGAAATAATTTCAGTGCCGCTCTGTATGATTGCGCGGGCAATCTTTTTTACGCCGCTGTGCCTCAGACGATTATCGGCTTTGGCGTCGTCTTCCCCTATTTCACCGTCGCATATCAGGGCTGGGTCGGGGGTATCGTATCGGTTGACGGATCGCATCTGAGCAGATTCAGAAGACTTCAATCGGCTGCCTATTATGTGATTGTTGTGTTGCTACAGTTCATTCCCTTTTCGCTTACCATTGGCGCCGGTGTGAAGTGCGGCGTCGATTCGTTCAAACTCAACAGCAACGTAAGCTGGAGAATATGGGAATATCGATTCCCGAAAGCGAGCTTTCAAGACCTGGGGTATGTCTATCTCGTAAGCATTCCAATATTTTTCATCGCATCCTGTTTTGAGTTCCTTTCTTCGTGGAATATTTAGACGCAAAGGCGCCGGACCTTAATCGTTCGTTCGAATGTGTGAATTGCACAATCTCGCATTGCGCGGTTCGAGTGGGCTGATCGCCTTAGATCCGATTTGTCTCGCCTCCGCCGGAAATCCCACAAAGTCCGGCTGAGACTCTTTTGCCTCGACTTTCCACACACGCTTCCCTACCGACCCAATGAAAATATTCGAAATGCCACTATCATTCACCTTCCACGATCGAAGGATCTGGAGACCGGCGCTTTTCGTCCTGCTCATCCCTGCACTGGCGAAATTGCTCCTTCATCTCCTGAACGTCAACGGTTACGGCGTTCATGGCGACGAGCTCTACTACCTCGCGTGCAGCACGCATCTCGATTGGGGATATGTCGATCAGCCTCCCCTTTCGATCTTCCTCCTGCATCTTGAACGTGCGACGTTGGGCGATTCAATGTTGTCCATTCGGCTTCTTCCGGCGCTTGCAGGATTTTTTACCGTTCTCCTCTCCGGGCTTCTCGCACGGCGAATGGGCGCCGGGCTCTTCGGTCAGGCCCTCGCCGAACTTTGCGCTCTCATTGCCCCCGTCTACCTGGCGGTCGATCACTACTTCTCGATGAACTCATTCGATATTCTCTTCTGGATCGCCGGTATCTATCTCGTCGTCTGTATCATCGATGAGAGCAAACCCAAGCTCTGGGTCTGGTTCGGAGCAGTGATGGGGCTGGGTTTCGAAAACAAGATCGGAGTTCTATTTCTTGGGTTAGGTCTCGTCGCCGGCCTCCTGCTTACAAAACAACGCCGGCTGCTTTTCACTTCGTGGGCGTTGGTTGGAGCGCTTGTAGGTTTCGTCATAATGCTCCCAAATATTCTCTGGCAGGTCGCCCATGGTTGGCCTACTCTCGAATGGATCGCCAACGCCCGGGCTCAAAAGATGGTTGCACTGCCGCTCCCTGCATTCATGAAGGAAGAATTACTGTTGATGCAGCCTTTCACTTTTTTTGTTTGGGGAACCGGATTGATCGTTCTTCTTCTTCTACCTTCCCTTGCCCGTTATCGTTCTCTTGGTTGGTGCTACCTCATCGTTCTTGGGGTGTTCGTCCTCCAGGGTGGAAAACCATACTACCTCGCGCCAATTTATCCAATGCTGTTTGCGGCAGGCGCGATTGCAATCGAGCGATGGCTTACGCGGCCATGGATGAGAACATCTGCCATTGCAACGGTGCTCGGAGCCGGAATCCTGACTGCTCCGATGGGAATGCCTTTACTCCCGGTAGAGAATTTTTTGAAATATCAGGATGTCGTCGGTCTGAGGCCCTCGAGCGGAGAAAAATGGGAAGAGGGAAAACTCCCTTCGTTCCTTGCAAATTTCTTTGGGTGGAAAGAGCTTGCGGCTGCTGTGGACACGGTCTATCAATCTCTCCCTCCGGAAGACAAAGTGAAGTGCGGAATTTTCGGACAGAACTATATGCAGGCAGGCGCGGTCGATTTCTACGGAGAACACCCCGGCCTGCCGCGAGCAATCTGCGGCCACAACAGTTACTGGCTCTGGGGCACACGGGGTTTGTCGGCAGAGGTCATGATCGTCATGGGGAGCAATGCCGGAGATCTGAGGAAGTACTTTGATGAAGTAACTGAGAAGGCTCGATTTCGCAACGAGTACATCCAGCCCATGCACAGCAACATTCCAATTTTTCTCTGCCGAAAACCGAAGTACCCGCTGTCGGATTTATGGCCAAAGCTTAGGCATTACATTTGATGATTAGAAGAAACATGCCGGCAGTATGAATTCAAGGCGCAATGGGCGGATTGCATTTCGATCGATAATTTTCTAAGTTGCCAATCAGAACAACGGGGGATCAGGGCAAATCAGCTTCTTCCATCTGTAGATCGAATAACAGTCCACTGGCAGCGCCGCGTCAAATGATTTCCAGTGAGCCGGCCCGCCGTTCACACTTAACAGCGACGAACATCGTATGAACAGATTGCGGGAAGTTAACACCAACGCCGATATCCCCTCCCAATACCAGGGTACTCCGGTCGGACAGCTGCTGGAGTATCACAACCTGGATAAACCCTTCGACCCCTACACCAGCGCCCGATTGCTCATCGGGATGTGTATGGACAACCGCAAACATCTCCATATTCCGGACAATTTCGCTTTCATCATTCGGGCCGGCGGTGCAAACCTGCGATACAGCGAATTCAAGGTGTCATACGCCATTGCGGTCGGGGGCGTTCGGGCGATCGCGGTGATCGGTCACAACGAATGTGGAATGGTCAACCTCATCGCGCGAAAAGAACAATTTGTCCAGGGATTGATAGACATCGCCCGTTGGACGAGACAACAGGCAGAGGAACACTTCCTCCATTTTGCCCCGATGTTCGAAATTGGGAATGAAGTTGACTTTACCTTGAGCGAAGCAAAACGATTGCGGTTAAGGTATCCGAGCATTGTTGTCGCTCCCCTGTTGTACCGGATTGAGAATAGCCGGCTCTACCTGATTGAAGAAAGCGCCGGCGGCAAATAAAGGTTACCTTCATTCAGAGCAAGGCAAGGGGATGCAATTCCAAAAACCTATCCGAAAAAGGGCGAGCAAATTGGGGAACACCGCCGGGCTTCAACCGTCTTTGACATCATGGGCATCCATGGCCTATCGAAGCAGCCACGCGACTACGTGTTACATTCAATTCATTTTCCAGGATGAAATGTTGAGCGAGGACCATTGCAAAAGCGATGGCCTTTACTTCATGGAAGAGCCTGGTTGCACCCTGGAAATGCCAAATCATTAGTTTGAACTTGCTGAGAGGACTTACCGTGAAAGTATCGACTCTGGAGAAGCTTTCATTTCTGATTCTTACGCCGTATATCGTCGGATGGGATTCACCTGACAGCGCGTTTACTGAATATTCCATGGGGCTCGGCGGCGGGCAATATGCCACGTATGACTGTTCCGGAAATGTTCACTCCAATTCATTTGCGGATGCCGGTATGAAAGTGACGCACAAATTCGAAGCTCCGTTTAGAGTTGGATTAAGCGCTTCCCTCATCCCCAACGGTGGACAGCCCGCGTTCTTTGCGTATCCCGATCTCGCACTCGACTTCAAATATTTCTCTCTCGGAACCACCGGTCTAAGGCTGGGAGCAGAAGACGATCTCTATGGAGAAATTTCTTTTCTCGACCAGATTCCCTATTCATCAGGGAGGGGTTTCGTTCGCGCCGGTGTCGGGATGAGAGCCGCGGAGGGGACCTCGGTATGGCTGGGAGTGAACACAATGCCGTACAATTCGCCGGGATTGGCCGGGCAGGTCGATTTTCCAATATCATCCGCGCAGTCGATGTTCATCAACGGGCGCTATG